>DAOUZW010000023.1 GCA_030671315.1 Candidatus Bathyarchaeota archaeon | reverse complement strand
CTCTCTAGTTGGTCTGTAAAGCTCATTTCATATGCTTGTGCCGAGTAGTATACATCTCTTAGTGTGCTTGTTTTGTTTTGCCGGCTTAATTCATCTGCAAACATGCCTGTCCATATGAGCTGTGTTAGAGGTCTAATGTGTCTTATATTTCTGGCAGTTCGTTTTACTGATCTATCTCCTAAGATGTATTGCCTGAGCTTTTCATCGTAGAAGATGTTGTTTATTGATCTGCTGGGCATTTTTGTCCATGGAAACTCTCCTGAAACTATCTGGTCATATGTTTTCTCTCCGAAGTCTTGGAGGGAAGAGATGACCTTTTCTTTTCTTTCTTTGGCTGCTCCTTTACGTTGTTTCTTCTTACTCTTCCTTGGCATATCTTGCTGCACTCCTCATGAGTTTTTTAACATCTGGAATCTTTTTCTTTTTAGCAAGCTTGGTTGAGAATCTAGCGATCTTTGGTAAATATTTTGAGAATACGTCAAGTCTTTTCTTTTCTCTTTCCATATGGTGTTTTTTGGATAAAAAGAGTGATAGGTGTCTGGCGACCTCTCTTAAAGCATTAATTACCTCATGTTCGACTTCAGGTCTATCTGCAATGAATTCTTTGCCGACGGTTTTGTACGGGATCTTAGTACTGCATATATGCACAAATACCGCGAGTGGGGTGTCTGGTACAACTCTGTAATGTCTCCAATTCATCATATCATTTGTTACTTTGTAAGAAATGTCACTAGCTTCATCAAAAAGCAGAGGTATTCGATTGGCAAATCTATAAAGTAAAATTCCACCTGATTTTGGAACATCGCCACCATATGCTACTCCAACCTCCACAATGAAAGGATAACCCGAGTAGGCTGCGGCTCTTCTCTGATGTACCGCTATAAATTCTGGATTAAGCTCTTTCTTAATCCCTGTATTCAAAAGCTCTTTACCTAACGGAGATAGACAAGTTGCATCTGGCGATAAAAATCCCTCATAATTCTTAACCGCATTTACAAACTTCACGATCTCTTCCTGTGTGAGATTTTTCGGTTTTCTTTTATAGCTAATATCTGCGAATTCAAGAAATTTTCTTGCTGTGGATTCGCCAACCCTCTGAAAATGTCGCTTCATGAAATCTTTCATTGTTCTTGAATTCGTAACATCAATTATTCGTTTCAATGTCTCAATGTCTATGCCATGTGGATGAGGTGTAGTCTCAGTTGGAGGTTTAGGCATCAAAGTTGTTGCTCGATCGAATTTGTAAAATCTTCCTCTCGGATCTACGAATGTAAGATTTGCATAAGGTACGACAATCGCTGTCTGTTTGAGGTAGTCGAGTATCTTCGCCATGGCTCTCGAGTAGTCACCTTCAGTTGTAAATTCTACAATGGTTCCATGCCACCGAGATTTATTTCCATGTGTCTTATTCTTAATCACTATTGGCCTATTTTTCTGGATGTCCATTGTTAGTGTATATTCATAACTTTTGGAATCGCCAATGCTTGAAATGATTTTTGCCTGTCCGTGAGTTGTGATTTGTCCGTAGAGTATTGCCATTTTTCCACCTAATCCAAAAGTTCCACGAGTTTGTCTGAGTTTATATTTTGATCCGAAAAGGACCTGACCGAAAGCTGAAGGGATAACGTTAGATGGTAAGCCTATTCCATTATCTTCAATTCTTATTTTGTAGATGCTTGGATCCGAGATAGGTTCTTTTTCTGGTGAAATTCTAATGTAGATTTCTGGGAGGATCCCGTTAATTTCGCAGGCATCTAGAGAATTCTCTACTAATTCTCGTATTGTTGAGTATATTGCTCTGGATGGATTAGTGAATCCTGCAATGTCTCTATTTCGATAGAAGAAGTCTGCAGGACTAATTTCCTGAAAGGTCTCAGACATATTAAACATCACCTTTTTGCTAAATCGAAATTTGATGAGTACCAGAATTCTATGATCACTTTGTTGGCTCCCACAATTCTGTTATTTTTTTAATTTTCTGCTCACGTCTACGTTGCCTTAAGAACTTATAGACTGTTGAGTGCTGTTTACCTTCCAATAGCATTAATGTCGCCTCTCTTGCTATTGAGATGGAATCATAGTCGCCAATCAAAGATATTGTGTGCCCATATACTGATACGTCAGTCTTTGATAATTCTTCTATAAGCTTTCGTATTTTTCCCCCTCGACCGATTACTCTTCCTTTGATTCTTGAAATAGTGTCATCATTTCTTCCGAATATCTCTCTTAGATCTATAATGTCTAGAATTATCTCGTCATCTCTAAGCACAAATGCTCGATCGGGAGAAAAACCTCTTCCTATCGCAGTTACTATATCTCGTGCTTTTAGCAAGGAAGCCGCGTCCCCGTCTTCAGATGCAAGTGTTAATTCTACGATTCCGCTTTCGCTGTCGATGTTGAGTTTGGCTTTGAAGGTGTTTTCTATGCTCTGTTTTATTTTGCCATCTTCACCTACAAGCGCCCCGATTCTATCTTGGGGAACAGTCACATTAAATTTAGTCTGCATTCTCGCCTACAACTTGCCTGTATAGTTCATCAGGTTCGGGAATTTGTATCCCCGAATTTGTGAAATATTTTATTATAGTCGATAAGTCTCGCTTCAAAAAATTTTTTGCCATAGGATGTTCTAATCTGACTGCTTGAGAAAGATCAAAAATAACAATTCTATTCTTCCAGATCATAATGTTGTATTCACTAAGGTCTCCATGCACGAGTCTAGCTTGCCTATATAATTTCGTTATGTTTTCAATCAATTGATCAAATGTCCTTGCTGGATCTTTCAAATTTGCCTCTCTTAAAAGAGGAGCTGGCTGACCATTCTCTCCTATGAATTCCATTATGAGTACGTTCTTCTCTATGACTATTACTTCTGGTACATTGACTCCTGATTCTTGTGCATCTTTGAGATTGTTGAATTCTTTTCGTCCCCACAGATAAATAAGAGATTTTGTACTACGATCAATCCGTTTGAATCTGGGATCGCCGTCGATGTATTTTTGCATTCCCTGTTTGAATTCAGATGATGTTGTCAAATATACTTTGATTGCAATATCGATGTTTCCTGGTCCTCTTCCATAATATAGTCTAGATTCTTTGCCTGATCTAAGAGTTCCAAAAATATCTTGGATGTAACCTTTATTCATAAGGCTGTAAATTGTCATTAGAGTAGTTTTATCGAAGACTTCTTCAAATACCTGTTTTTCTTCGCTTCTTTTCTTACGCATCCGTCTTTCAGTGTCTTGTCTTCTTTCTCTATGTCTTAGTCTCTCTCGTACCTTATCAGAAGTTTTTTTCAAAATCTCTCCCTATTATGCTGGAAGATGTCCTCGTTCTCTGAGAGTATGTACTTGACTCTTAGTATAACGCCAACGAATATCTCCACGTTCTTTGAACTGAAAGTCCCAAGGTTCAACCAGAACCGCGTCACCGAGTCTAACCCAGACTCTTCTTTTCATCTTCCCTCTTATTCTGCAGAGCCTTTCGTACCCGTCAGCACATTTTACTCGAACTCTATCGAATCCGAGTAGTTGTGTGACAAATCCTACTTGTTGACCTGGTCCAGGAGAGACTAGTTCTTTTAGCTCTCCTTCGCTTAGTACCTTTTTCTTTCCCATTTTCGTTTTAGGCTCCGCATTAATTATTGGTATTAAGGATCTATTTTGGTAACCATGAACTCAGTACAGCAGATAAAGGTTTAGATTAAATGTAATTAATTCTTAGTTGAGCATAAGGTGTTCATTGTTTCAATATTGACTTATACGTTTAGTGCATGCCAACGATTTCTGTAGATCAGTTTCTCTGTTGATTGTCTTTCTTCTTTCTCTTTAGGATCCGCTGAATAGCCTATTGGTAGAATTGTCTCTAGCCGAAAATTTTCCGGTGAACCAAACAATTCTCGAAGACCTTTGGGATGAGGTGGTGTGTAAGTTACTGTTGATAGAGACTTCTCTTCTATGGCTATTAATATGTAGCCTATTGCCAACCAGGTGCTCTCTGTAGTATATACCATGTCTTGATCGGAAAAAATAGCTAACAGACTAGGTGCGGATGTCAGATGGGGTTTATGCCACATGATCTGTTTTGATCTAAACCATTCTTTCAATTATGCGTTAACATTCTCATGAAATATCTTTTCTTGCTCTTCACATTTCTCTCTTAATTCTTTTCTCAGGAGGGGATCGTCGATTATCAAGAATCGCCATGGTTGGCGATTTGCTCCAGACGGAGCTTGTATAGCGACTCTTATACAATAGAGTAAATCTTCAGAGTTTACTTCTCTGCTGTCAAATATTCTAGTTGTACTTCGCTTTTTAACTAGATCAAGTAATCTGCTATTCAAAATTTAGTTCCTCAAAATTATTCTTTTTTATATTGGTCATTTTGATGTTCATGAATATCTTTATAGGTTCTTAACGAACCGGCTGTTCTAGTTTGACTCAATGTAGATTGGTTTAGTTCGATGATTTTTTAATGTGATGTTATGTCTCTCTTGCCTTAAGGGAAAGAAAAAAGTATTACCAGAAATGGTTAAATGATATTACTATAAATATTATCTTGATGTAATATGTTAGTGGAACAGTCGGTCTGCCCTCATTGTAGCCAAACACTGAACCAAGATGATTACTATCTTCATATTCACCTTTGTAAGGCCTGCAAACAGGAAATTGAAAATTAGCTTTATAGATTAATGGATTAGCATTTGATTTTTTCTTTTTAATTATATAATAATCACTACTGTATTGTAGGAGTTGTATTTCGGTTTCCAATTGTTTAATTATTCAATAGTAACAGAAACTATTGGGCTGATATTGTAACGGCGAGTAGTTGATGTTACATAAAAATGAAAGGGTTTGCCTTCAGTTGGTCCTTCATAGAATGTTACACCATTCACGCTGAGGCTGTCTTTGGTAACTGTTATCTCAAATTCGAAATTGTATGGTGGTCTAATGGTTACAATAGAATATCCTATTGGCTCTTTTTTATCGAGGAGATATAGGTTTACTCTTTCAGCGGCCGATGAATAGCTGTTACCGGAAATGATGAATGTTTGGTCAACAGATGCAGTTGATGGGGCTTCTATGTTCATATCTATAAATATGTATGGAGAAAAAAATCCAGAGAATACAATTCCAATTATAGCAATATTGAACAAACTGGAATGGCTGAATTGTTCATAAATTGAACTAGACATTTTTTGTCTATATTTCTCTGTCTTCTCGGTTTCTATTAAACATTGTATTACTAGAGAAATGCAAATGTTAGAAGCCGTTTATTGTAAATGTTAAAGTCTGATGATATTGACGTGTGGTATTCCAGCAATATGTATTACGGCAGATGGATCTACAAGATTTCTCTCTATCGCTATTTTCACCGACTTCTTACCTACTATATTTCCTGTATTTGCCTCTGAAAGAGCTTTCGCAGCTTCTTCTGGAGTTGTTAATCGGTCGCCATAAAATTCCTTTTTAACTTCGAGTTTTATTTTTCCATCTCTTAGAGTTTTCCCTATCAACTCCTTGTCGCAGACAGCGACAAGAATATCTTTTCCGCTACAGTATTTTTTTACAAATACTTTTTCCAAATTAGTGACCCTATAATGGTCTCGCCGGTGATTTTGCTCCGCAAGCCTCGCATACTAATGAAATGTATCTTCCTGATTTTTCTACCTTTGTATCTGGTCGATGGCAAATGGTACAGATAACATAATTTGTGATGTAGATGTGGAGTAGTCGTGTTATGGGTTCTTCTCGAAATTTGCCTTGGAAGAAAACTCTTTGTCCATCAAAATTGCACTTTGTAGCTAACTCTTTGGAGAGAAATTTTAAGATATGTTGTGGATCCCTGTTTAGTTTTTTTGCTATGTCTGCGAAGTTAGCTACCATAGTCTTTGACCTTCCAAAGACCATTATCTGGGCCTTCGGTTCTTCGAAACGTTCGGCGCTCACACTCTTTTTAGGTATTTTCTCCAGAGCTCTATCAAGAGATTTCACGTATTTGTCGTCCATTTTGCCTAACCTATTCTACTGTTCATGAATTCCTTTGAGATAGGAGTATTTAAGTTGGACATTTTTTGAGTGTAATTTTATGGCAGGTTTTGATCTTAGAGAATATTTTAATGAGTTAGAGTGTGTGTTAGAAGTCAATCATTTCTATCTTCATAAACAAGGTGATTCATATTGGGCAGATGGATTGTAAATTCAGCGTGGCCATATGTTAATTCAGTCCCTCACTTAGGTACTTTTATTCATTTACTTTCGGCAGATGTCTACACAAGATATCTGCGTCTTAAAGGTGAGGATGTCATTGCAGTAACTGGATCAGATGAACATGGGACCCCAATAGAGGTTGAAGCTTTACGAAAAGGCATTAATCCAAAGGAATTAACTGATAAATACCATAATCTGATACTTGAACTCCTAAAGAAATATTCAATATCATTTGATAATTATACGAGAACAGAATCCCCAATTCATATTCAATTCTCTCAGTCTTTCTATCGTAAACTCTATGAGAGTAATCATGTAACGAAAAAAACAGTTAAACTTCCTTATTGCGACAAATGCAGCAGGTTTCTTCCAGACAGATTTGTTGAGGGCAAATGTCCCTATTGTGGATTCGAAAGTGCTCGTGGAGATCAATGTGAAAACTGTGGCAGAGTACTTGATCCGACTGAACTTATAGATTGGCATTGCGAGTTCTGTGGAACTAAACCAACTATCCAACCATCAACTCATTGGTTTTTTGAATTGCCAAGATTCGAGAAAGATATCAAAAATTATCTTATCAACAATGAACAATTGCCTGAGAACGCAAAGAATTTTTCGTTGAGGTGGATTGAGGAAGGTCTAAAACCAAGGGCATTAACCCGTGATAATAAATGGGGTGTACCCTCACCATTCCCCGGATCAGAAGGTAAAACGATTTACGTTTGGATGGAAGCTGTCCTTGGATATATATCGGCCTCAATCGAATTCTCTGAGAATAAAGGAAATCCAGATTTATGGAAAGAATACTGGAAGGATAAGCAAACTAAAAATGTACACTTTATTGGGAAAGACAACATTCCTTTTCATACAATAATCTTTCCAGCTCTTCTAATAGCATCCGAAGAGAACTACATATTGCCTTGGCAAGTATCATCAACAGAATTCATTCTTTACGAGGGCCAAGGTAAATTCTCAAAGAGTCGCAGGATAGGCGTTTGGATGGATGAAGCTCTTGAAGTTGCTGAACCCGAGTACTGGAGATATGTTTTGATAAGTATCAGACCTGAGATGAAGGATACCAATTTTACATGGAGAGAATTCGAGAGACACATAAACACCGAGCTGAACGATATCCTGGGTAACTTTGTCCATAGGACTCTAACATTTGTCAAGTCTAACTTTGAAAGTCGTATACCCGAAGCGAAAGATATCTCTGAACAGGATGAGAAAATCATTGCGATAGCGAAGAACGTTCCTTCAAAGGTTGGCGATTTAATGGATCGTTTCAGACTTAAAGAGGCCTTATTGGCAGTTGTCGATCTCGCTAGGTCTGGAAATGAGTATATGAGTAGGATGGAGCCATGGCATCTTATCAAGAGTGATAAGCAGGCAGCAGCTAATACGATAAATATATGTTCCCAGCTTGTTCGCAATCTTGCGATTATTCTTTATCCGTTTCTACCACGAACTTCTCAGCTTATATGGAAGCAACTGGCCTTAGAGGAAGACGTTGGTACGCAGAATTGGTTTAACGCAGGTGAAATGCAATTACCTGCTGGTCATAAAATAGGTAAATCCCAACCTCTATTCCACAAAGTTGATTCTGTAGAAATAATGAAGAATTGGAAACCAGACAGTGGTGCCCAGATGAAAAAATGAATTTAAAAATAGATATTCATATCCATTCGATCAACTCCCTCGATAGCTCAATTCAAATTGAGGATCTAAAGGAGATTTCAAGATCGAAAGGACTCGATGGTGTCGCAATAACTGATCATGACAAATATTTTAATGGAAAAGTAGACGGGTTAGTAGTCATACCTGGAATAGAAGTGAGCACTAGAGAAGGGCATCTTTTAGGTTTGGGTCAAGTTGGAGAGATTGCTGCTGGATTATCTGTTAATGAAACAATAAGGATTATTCATGATCGTGGCGGCGCTGCTATTCTTGCACACCCCTATGATCTTATTCGAGGGGGAATTAAGCCTGATCAAATCAAAGAAAAGTTAGATGGAATAGAGACAATAAACTCGAAGGCTTACCCTTACAATCTATCGAAACACTTGGCTGAGAAGGCGGCAAAAAAGATGGGGGTTTCATCTCTTGGAGGTAGTGATTCGCATACACTAGAGACTGTAGGTGATGCCTATACACGTATCAGATCACAATCATCATCAATTGATGAAATCATTGACGCAATAAGGAAAGGAGACGTGACTCCTGAGGGTGGTTCGACAGGAAATATTAATCAATTGAGACGTATGAAGGCTGCAGTCAAATGGCGTCTTAAGACATGACTTTATGGATTCTGTAGAACCTCATGATCTAAAACTTTACAATCCAAACGGCGTTGATGAGCCCCGATTATTTTAACTCTTATTTTCTTTCCCATAGGCACCACATCTTGAATGAATGTTTTCTTGTAATTGTGTGTTCTACCAAATAGAGTACCTGTTGAGGTTCTCTCAATTGGATAGACCTCTTCATAAGATCCTAACATTTTCATGTGCTGGGTCTTAATGATGTGCTCGACATGTTTAGATAATATACGTGACCTTGAAGCGACAATTCTGCTATCAAGTTGTTTCATTTTGGAAGCCTCTGTTCCAGGTCGTGGAGCATATTTTGAAATGTTGATTACATCAGGTCTCACCAGTTTAATTAGACTCAGGGTTTCTTCGAAGTCCTCTTGAGTTTCACTTGGAAATCCGACTATGATATCCGTAGCTATTGATATTGTAGGAAAATGTGATCGAAAAATATTCACTATAGAGAGAAAATCATAAACAGTGTTTCTACGTTTCATAAGTTTAAGAATCTTGTTTGACCCAGATTGGATTGGCACATGTAAAAATTTGTAGATCTTATCGTTTTCATACACATCAATTATCTCATCTAACAATTTGAAAACTGTATCAGGATTCATCATTCCTATTCTTACTTTAAAATCGCCTTTGAGAGCTGAGATATCTCTCAGCAAATTAGAAAGATTGTAGCCTCTGTAATTGTAACTTGCCGTATCTTGTGCTGTCAGTTGAATCTCAACACTATTTTCTGCAATCGCTTTTTGAATCTGTTTTAGTATTGTTTTAGGAGGGAAGCAGTGTAACTTTCCTCTGGCAAACCGTGTACAACAGTAGGAACATTTTCCTTGACATCCTTCCGAGATTTGAAGGATCTCAATGTATCTATTTAATCTTCTTTTTGGAAGTGATGGTTTATTCGGAGGTCGGTTAGAAAATATTATGTTTTGTCCTCTCTCTTGAAGGCATTTATTTACTATATCATCTATCTTATCGATCGAAGCCGGATCAAGAAGAGAGCAATGATCTAGATGTGAATCGGCTATTCTCTGTAAATTTATTTTGGGGAGGCATCCCGTGATGATTATCGGTTTACTATGATTTTTCATCTTGTGCAGTTTTTCAAAAATTTTATCCTCGGTGATCTGCTTGACAGCGCAAGTATTTACAATGATGATTGAAGCTATTTTTGGATCTTGAGTGATAGAGTATCCGTTATTGCCAAGTATACCGAGCATTATTTCCATGTCGCTCTTATTGGATGCACATCCATAATTCTCATAATATACGGTATTGGCTTTGATAACGCCTGTTTTAGGATTGTACTCTTCTCTGTCTCTTCTAAGAGTCTGGTAGCTTAAATTGAACAATAAAACTCTCCGATCAAAATCAACTCAATGGAAACCTGATGTTATCATTCAGCAGATCCTCCTCCAACTGGAGGGATAATCGCGAACGTACAACCTTCATACAGTGCTGTTTTCATTCCATTCATTAAAGAAACATTATTTCCGTCCAATAAGAAGTTCAGATTGGATACAGGTTCCTCGGCGCCCGATATGAAAATATAATCTCGCAAGGATTGCCCATATTTATCTGATAATATAAGTAGAAGATCTTTGACGGTAGTTTTATCCGGAACCTCGAAAGTTTCTTCTTGCTTTCCTGTTATTTCCCTAACAGCGGCGAAGTATCTAGCCTTGGCTTTCAATTGAGAATCTCCTTGAATCGATAATCAGTGTCCTTTTGTTCACTTTAATAAACCTAAAGTGTTTGGTTACTAAAAGATAATCTCAGGCATAAATGATTCTTGAGCTGAGATTATGTCAAAAATATCAACAAATATTGACCAATCAGTGCAAGTAAGCGACAAAGCAACTATTGGCCAAGGTTGCCATATTGGCTCTAGAACGAGGATATTGGGTCCTGCAAAAATAGGTAATGACGTTTGGTTAGATGCAAACATCACTTTATACGGAAATGTTACCATTCAAGATTCTACCTATATCGGAGCAGATTGTATTATTGGTTATCCAAAACGCCAAGATCTTAAAAAACTAATCAAAGACAAATCGATTGAAAATGGAGTATCCGGAACCTCTATCATTGGAAAAAAATGCATCATTAGACCTCGATCAGTAATCTATGTTGACTCTACGCTTGGAGATGAAGTTGAACTTGGCCATAACGTCATACTTAGGGAAGGTGTTAGTGTTGGAAATCGTTCACTTATTGGAACGAATGTTGTTGTTGATGGCAATACAATAATAGG
>DAOUZW010000134.1 GCA_030671315.1 Candidatus Bathyarchaeota archaeon | reverse complement strand
CAATCCTAAGACTTTTCTCAGACCTTATCTTGAATGAGTGTTTAGAATCAAAAGATTTGAGAGAATTCCAATTGCAGAACACAATAGAGGCCATGCATATAGAGATCAAAAACCAAATCGAAGATCTTCCATTCTATGTTGATTATCTGGCAAAATTGGCTGCACCTCCAGAATCTGAAAAAGAAGGGAAACATTGCATATTCACAGGTGCAGGAGACTCTTATGCCGCATCAATGGCAGTTGAGGCTCTCAGTAGAAGATTCGCGAGAAGTTTTGATCCATATGAGCTATCGAGAAATCCATCAGACTCTTCAAATTTACATCTGTATTTAATATCCGTCTCGGGAAAGACGAAAAGTAATATCCAGGCTGCCAGAGCTGCCAGAGGATTCGCTAGAGAAATCACAGCAATTACTGCAAATCCTGAAAGCCCACTAGCTACATCTACTGATAATTTAATACAGTTAAGATTCCGAAATGAAGACAAACTTACTCCTGGAACTTCAAGTTTTACTACAAGTCTATTAGCCAGTTTTTCTAGGATTAAGGGCCTTCCAAAACTCACCAACCTTTCTGACGTCTATGATTCAGCACTTTCTTGGTCAGAAAACATCGAAATTCCATTAAATTCAACAACATTCCTCGTAGGAACAGGACTTAGTTATCCCCTTGCTATTTATGGAAAAGCCAAAATATTCGAAGTTTTTGGATCAAAGTCAAATTCACAAAGAACTGAGCAGTTCAGTCACACGGAATTATTTTCATTAACAAAAGATGATCTGGTAATCATACTGCCAGAAAATAATCATGATGATCAAGCGATTAAACTTCATAATCTTCTTGAAGAACAATCCTTCAGAACATTAATACTTAGTCCAGATGAACATAACGAAATTGAAAGATCATTAGCTGCTGCGATACATCTACAAGTACTAACGTGGAAGAATGCTGAAATGAAAGGAATAAAAGAATGTGCATTCATCAATAAGAGAAATCTTCTTGATATCAGCGACAAGATGATATATGTCAACTAGACTAAGTTTGAAAAAAGCAGTTTGAAAGAAAGAACAAGTGAATACAAGGAAGTTAATCTTATCTATGACGGTAATTTTCGCAGATATTTTTGGAAGTCCGAATATAGGGGTTTACTGTTTTGCATGTGAAACATGGGGAGCAGTTCCGGCTGGAACACCATCCAAAAAGAGGAATAATTTTGCTGAATGCTTAGAAGTAGATGTCTGTGAGGTGAGTGTTGCAAGCTCAAATCTTTTAGGAATTTTCTTAGCTGGAAATAGCAATGGACTAGCAGTCCCTAAAATTATCAGCGAATATGAGCTCAAGACGATAAAAAAATCTACATCTATGAATATTGAGATAATGGAGACTGAAAAAACTGCTCTTGGAAATCTTATTTTAGCCAATGATCATGGTGCATTGGTAGATCCGACTTTCTCAAATTCCATTATCAAGAAACTCGAAGACCTGTTACAGGTAGAAGTTGTACGTGGCCAGATCTCAAACCTCTCATATGTGGGATCCCTCGCTCTAGCCACAAACAAAGGAGTTATTACACACCCCCTAATACGCAACAACGAAAGAGAGGTCATAAAAAACGTGTTGAAGGTTGATGTTGAACCCTCCACAGTCAACGGAGGAGTGCCCTTCATAAGATCAGGACTCCTAGCTACAAGTCGAGGAGCGGTAACGGGACCTCTGACAGTGGGCAAGGAGTTAATGACAATATCTCAAATTATGGAATTGTAGCGTGGAGAAGTAGAATGAGTGAAGTTAAGACATTCATTGCAACAGGAAAAATCAAGAAACCCAGTGGCGATATTCCCTTTTCAAAGAAAATTATAGGGATCAAGCAGAAACATGTGGAAGAGAAGCTTTACTCTGAACTAGGTAGCAAACACAAGGCTAAACGATTCCAAATAGTCATAACAAAGATAGAAGAAGAGAAACCATCATCTAAGAAAGATACCGCTGCAAAGAAGTGAAAATGCATTGGCAGCAAATGAGGAAGAACTTAGAAAATTAATGATGGAAATCAGAATTTTAGAAGGATCAGTCAATACTATCAAATCTAGACTTAGAGTTGTAAACGCAGCGTTAGAAGACAATCTGGGTGCAATGAAAACCTTAGAATCGGTAAAAGATGAGAAAAAAGGGGCTGAGATGCTTGTCCCAGTGGGTGCTGGTTCTCTGCTTAAAGTCGAAATTACCGATGTTGAAAAGACAATTCTAGGAGTTGGAGCCGGTGTCTGCGTAGAAAAAAGCATAGAATCATCGGTTAAGGATCTCAAAGAGAGACAAGAAGAACTGGAAAAATTGAGTAATTCTCAACAGCAACAGCTAGCACAGCTGCTTACAAGTATAGAGAGTTCGAAGAATCGACTATCGGGAATGATTGAAGAAACACCAAAGACATAGTATCTCAGCTTTGATGTTAGTGCTATTAGAATTAGAAGGGCCAACACGCTTTGTTTGAGAAACTTAAATCAGGGTTAGAGGATTTTCTCGACAAAATATCCAAAACAGAATTAAACGAAAAGTCAATCGATTCATTAATCGAGGATCTAAAGCTAATTCTTATCCAGAATGATGTAGCCTTTACTGTTGCAGAGAGCATTTGCGACCAACTTCGAGAACAGCTAAACGCATTAGAAGTAAAGAGATTCGGTGACCACCTGACAGAGGCAAAGACAATACTACGAGATATACTTCAAAAAACATTAGTTGACAATGGGAAAGAGAACCTATTTGATCTCATCAAAAGAAAGCAAGAGAAAAAAGAACCCGCTATAATCGTATTCATAGGAATCAACGGAACAGGGAAGACAACTACCATCGCTAAACTCGCTCATCTCCTACTCAAAAAAGATTTTACAACAATATTGGCGTGTGCAGATACTTATAGAACAGGTTCAATAGAACAGATCGAGGAACATGCAAGAAGATTGGGAGTAAAAACAATTAAACATACGTATGGTTCCGATGCAGCTGCTGTCGCATATGATACAATAAATTACGCTAAGGCTCACGGCACAGATAGTGTACTGATCGATACTGCGGGCCGAATGCAGACTAATAGAAACCTGATCGATGAGATGAAAAAAATAATAAGAATAGCAAAACCGGATCTAACATTATTGGTAATAGATGCATTAACCGGTAATGATGCTGCCGAGCAAGGAGCCAGTTTCAGCAAAGCTGTATCAGTAGATGGCATAATCCTTACCAAACTAGATGCTGATGCAAAAGGAGGCAGCGCTATATCAGTGTCCAGCATCACGGGCAAACAAGTATTATTCATGGGTGTGGGCCAGGAGTATGATGATCTTTTACCATTTGATCCCAACTTTATCCTTAATAGAATCCTCGGCGAGTAAGATGGATACTACTTATATTGTAATAGCGCACGTAGAAAACGAAGGTTTGAGAATTGTCGACAGAGAAATCTGAACTTGCTAAGATGAAAGTAACTGAGCTTCGTAAACTTGCTGAACAACTGGGTGTCGAAGCGCCATCAAATAAGATCAAAGATGAACTTATCAAATCCATAATGGCTAAACAAAAAAAGAGAGTCGCGAAACCAAAACCAACACCAAAACCAACACCAAAACCAACACCAAAACCAACACCAAAACCAACACCAAAACCAACACCAAAACCAAAAGCGAAAGCCCCTCCACCAGTCGAGAAAATCTTTGGAATATTCGTGAACATCAGACAAGGCATGTTCAGACAGTATCCTCACAACATATTGATACGAATTCCAGGCATAGACAGTTCAAATTCAGCCGCGAAATATATCGGAAGAAAGGTCATTTGGCGCTCAGAATCTGGAAAGAAACTCATAGGAAAAATAGTTAAAACGCATGGCCGAAATGGCGTTCTTTTAAGTAGGTTCAAAAAAGGGCTTCCAGGACAAGCTATAGGATCTTCAGTTGAAATAATCTGAGATTAACTTACAAATTACGTGTCTTGATAAATCA
>DAOUZW010000033.1 GCA_030671315.1 Candidatus Bathyarchaeota archaeon | reverse complement strand
GATCCTCTTTGGAAACGTCAAGTATGTTCTGTTAACGAAGCACTAAAACTTGGAGCGGATGCGGTATCTGTTCACATCAATGTAGGCTCCCCTCGAGAGCATCTAATGCTGAGTGAACTCGGAAAAGTAGCTCAGAGATGTGATGATACAGGAATCCCTCTTCTGGCCATGATGTACCCAAGAGGCCCCACAATAAAAAACGAGCATGACCCGAAGGCAGTTGCTCATGCAGCCAGACTAGGGGCAGACCTGGGCGCGGACATAATTAAAACAAATTATACGGGAGACCCTGAAACGTTTGATGAAGTAGTATCGGGTTGTCCTGTCCCAATAGTAATTGCTGGAGGCCCTAAAACAGAAAGCCTCAAGGATTTCTTTCAGATGATCCATGATTCGATAAAAGTTGGTGGTGCAGGAGTCTCTATTGGAAGGAATGTATTTCAACATGAAAAACCTGAACTTATGACCAAGGCGCTTGTCTCCATAGTTCATGGTAGAGCTGATGCTGAAAAAGCTCTACAGATTCTGAGTGAAACAGATTGAAGCAACTCTGGATCAATATACCTGAAGAAGCATCATCATCTGTGAAAGAGAAGCTAATCTCAAAAGCGTCAGAATTCGCAGACATTCTAATATTGTCTAAAACAGATCATCGATTATCAGAGCAATTCAATAAACCAATAGCAGGCAAATTTGAAAATGCAGACATAAGAATTGTCGAATTCAATGATCCTAAAGACCTTGACTCTATAAAATCTTCAAAAGAGATTGCAGCTGAAATATCAATTACAACCGGAACAGATGAGAAAAAAGCTCTTACAGCTGCAGAGTTAGGTTCAAAATACATCATTCTAAAATGTGAAAACTGGAAAATAATCCCTCTTGAAAACATTATTGCTGGACTTCGAAATAAAGCAAAGATAATCATGCAAGTATCAAATCCAGATGATGCCAAACTCGCAGTTGAAACTCTTGAATTAGGAGCCGACGGAGTCCTATATAGTTCCGAGAAGACAGAAGAAATAACACAGATCGCAAAGGTGGTCAAACAAAGCGGCATTAAAATTCCATTAGTTGAAGCAGAAATAGATAAGGTTAAAACTTTAGGAACGGGCGCAAGAGTCTGCATAGATACTTGTGAACTTTTACAACCTCAAGAAGGAATCTTAGCAGGAAGCCAATCTTCAGGACTCTTCTTAGTCGAATCAGAGACAACGAAGAACCCACATGTCGAACCAAGACCATTCAGAGTTAACGCGGGACCCGCATCATCATACATCTTAGCAACACCGGAAAAGACAAGATATCTTTCAGAACTAAAAGCAGGAGACGAAGTTCTAGCCGTTGATTCAGAAGGCAACACTAGAATGACGAACATTTGTAGAATCAAAATTGAATGGAGACCCATGATAATGCTACAGGCCAAATGTGAAGGACGAAACTTCACAATTATTCTACAAAATGCCGAAACAGTGAGGTTAGTCACCAAAAAAGGTTCCAAATCAGTATCAGAGGTCAAGCCTGGAGATAAAATATTGGCTAGAGTTGAGACAGGCGGTAGACATTTCGGCATAAAGGTTGACGAAGAATCAGTGATAGAACGTTGAGACCCAAAATATGCGTTTCAATTATGCCAAAAACCATTGAAGAAGCAAAGAGACTTGAGGAAGAGGTTGAAAGAAAAGAGGCCGATCTAATCGAGATCAGATTAGACCTTCTAAATTCCGATACTAATCTTGAGGATATCAAAAATCATATAGATATGATAAAAATTGGTACCATTAGATCATCTAATCGAGGCGGTATGTTCTCAGGCAGCGAAGAAGCACGATTTCAAACACTCTTGAATGCTTCAAGAGTTGGTTTTGATTATATCGATATCGAGGATTCAGTTGAGAATCTTGAAATCAAGATAAAATCCCTCAGGGAATTAGGTTCAAAGATTATTATTTCTCACCACAATATGGAATCTACCCCTACTTTAATTGAACTTGAGAACATCCTCAATAGAAATTTACAATTCAAAGGAGACGTCTATAAGATTGTTACAACAGCGAAATCAATAGAAGACAGCCTTGTCACACTTAATTTCCTAAATACTACACAGAATTTCAATGTTGTATGCTTTGCAATGGGAAATTATGGAAGAATATCTAGAGTAGTATCTCCATTTTTTGGAGGATTCTTTACAATGGCCTCCATCAAAAAGGGAGATGAAACGGCTAAAGGTCAGTTGACTATTGATGATCTAAAAACAATCTATCAGACAATAGATCTTGATTGACCATATGAACATAGATATGAAGATCAAGAGCAGTTGAAGGATTATTTCCTAATAACAAACGAATAGGTAACCATACTTATGGACCTAAAAACCTGGTCGTGACTTCGATGAAACTGATTATTGAAAAGACTGAGGAAATCAGTGGAACAACAGTTATTCCCAGCTCAAAATCACATACGATACGTGGATTCATATTCGCTTCACTTGCAGATAAAAAATCGATACTTCATAACGCGTTAGAATCAGAGGATACTAAAGCCACAATAAATGCCTGCAACTCCTTAGGTGCAGAAATCAAAAAAATCGATAATGGAGAATTCGAAATTATTGGTTTCGATAGATATCCCGAGGTCGGAAAAACCGAGATCAACACTCTTAATTCTGGAACTACAACGAATTTCATTACATCTGTCGCAGCTCTTGCAAATAAGAAAATAGTAATTGACGGCGACGAGTCAATAAGAAGAAGACCTATCGAACCCCTACTCTCAGCCTTAAGAAATCTCGGAGCTCACGCATCCTCTCTGAAAAATAATGGGTGTCCACCTATAGAGGTTAAAGGAAGAATGAAAGGAGGAAAAACAACACTAGACTGTAAAAGCTCACAATATCTATCCAGCTTATTGATATGCTGCCCATTATTACAGCAAGATACAGAAATAGAGATCATCAATTGTTGCGAGATTCCGTATATTGAAATGACACTCAAATGGTTGGATGAACTCAACATAAAATATCGAAATAAGGATTTCAACGAAGCTCTAATTTATGGTAATCAAAAGTATTCATCTTTCGAAAAAACAATCCCTTCAGACTGGAGTTCTGCTACATTCTTAATCGCCTCAGCAGTAATGATAGGGGATAATGTAACGATAAGAGACCTGGATCCAAACGATTCACAGGCTGACAGATATGTTCTAGACTATTTGCATGACATGGGTGCTGAAATCAAAGTCGAAGGAAAGAATATTTCAATTGCAAAGTCAAAATTGCACGGCTGTGAACTCGATCTAAACAATACTCCTGACGCATTACCTACAATGGCTGTATTGGGATGCTACGCTGAGGGTACGACTGTTTTAAAAAATGTTGCTCACGCAAGGATAAAAGAAACAGATAGAATAAAAGTTATGACCGAAGAACTTTCCAAGATGGATGCTAATATTGAGGAGACAGATGATGGAATGATTATTCAGCAATCCCAGTTAAAGGGAGCAAAACTTAGGGGTCATCATGACCATCGCATAGTTATGGCCCTTAGCCTTGCAGGTATGATTGCTGATGGAAGAACAGATATCGATACAGCTGAAGCAATAAAGGTAACATTTCCGGATTATGTTGATATAATGAAGAATCTAGGTGCAAAGATGAGTTTGGAGGATTGAAAAATTGCAGGGAAATACGTTTGGTAGAATGTTTAGAGTTACGACATGTGGAGAATCATATGGAATAGGGGAAGGCAGTGGGTTAGCCGTTATTGTGGATGGTGTTCCACCATGTATGATGCTTACTGATGAAATGATCCAAAAAGAGATGGATAAAAGACGTCCAGGTCAAGGAAAACTCGATTCTCCTCGAAAAGAAACAGATCAAGTTCACATATTCGCAGGTGTTGGTCAAGATGGTGTGACGACAGGTGCACCTGTTGGAATGATAGTGTATAATGTTGATACTCAAAAAGTGCACATAGACCAGTATTACGAATATAAGGATCTAATGCGGCCAGGCCATGCGGAGTATACATTCTTTCTCAAATACGGTGAGGCGGCTGACTGGTGCGGAGCAGGAAGAGCTTCAGGGAGAGAAACTGTTGGAAGAGTGGCTGCAGGTGCTTTAGCCAAACTCATTCTCGCACGTGAAAAAGTCGAGGTAATCGCCTACTCTGTGGAATGTATGGGAATAAAGGCCAGAGAAATGACCTTTGATGAAGCTAAGAAAAATTATCGAAAAAATGAGATAAACTGTCCTGATCTGGAAGCGGCAGATAAGATGACAAAAAAGGTAATGGAGATCAAAGAAGAAGGAGATACTGCTGGAGGAATAATCAAACTAATTATTCATAATATTCCAGCTGGTCTTGGTGAACCTGTTTTTGATAAATTTAGTGCAATGTTATCTCATGCAATTATGAGTATTGGGGCTGTCAAAGGAATTGAACTTGGTGCAGGTTTCAATTGTGGTAAAATGAAAGGTTCAGAGTTCAATGATCATCCTTACCTTGAAGGTGGAAAGGTTAAGTTTAGAACTAATAATTCGGGCGGGGTCTTGGGTGGAATAACAAATGGAGAAGACATTGAAGTTCGTGTAGCTATTAAACCAACTCCGACGGTTTCTGTAGAGCAGCCCTCAATAGATATGAAAAAGATGAAAGAGGAGAAATTGAGTCCAATAACCAGAAGAGATCCAACATTATTGGGAAGAATCTATGCAGTTATTGAAGCTATGGCTGCCATAACAACGGTTGATGCTTTGTTTATGGATCGAGGTTGGGAAGGCATGTCAAGACTGGATAAGAAATGGACTGATTTGAAGAGAAAATAGAATTATCTTCAGATGCCACAACGCACTAAAATATAGTTAGATAAAAGAATAATCAAACTAGGAATGAGGAACCAGCTATTGGAAAAACTAAATGATCATAGAAGGGAGATCGATACAATAGATGAACAGATGCTTGAATTACTTGAAAAGCGTCTCGCAATCGTAAAGAAGATAGCTGACTTAAAAACTCGGGAAAACCTTCCAATCAGGGACACAAAGAGAGAAACATTAATTCTCGATAATATTGCAGTTAAAGCTGAGAAGCTAGGTCTAGATCCTGAACTTGCGAAACGATTTTTCAAAAGTGTAATAGAACTTTCAGTTGAAGTCGAACAGAAATTATAAAACTATTCAGTAATTAAATAAAAATCATTTTTCTCATGGAGTTTTAGAACCATGAAGAGTAACAGAACGAACTTTATTTCAATCAGCATTGTAGGCGGCACAGGCAGAATGGGTATGCTTCTTGCAAATATTCTGAAAGACAAAGTCGAAACGATTAATATAGTCTCTAGAGACGCGGGTAGAGCACAAGAAGCTGCAAAAGAACTTAATGTATCGTGGTTGCCTTTAGAAAAAGCTCATCAGAGCAACATAGTAATAGTCTCTGTTCCAATCCAGGAAACAGTGAAGATATGCAAAAGTATTGGCCAGAAAATGCATGAGCAATCACTACTTGTTGAGTTTGCATCATTAAAGACCGGGATAACAGAGATCATCAAGAATAGTATTCCAAATTCTGTGGAGTATCTCAGTCTGCATCCTCTCTTTGGACCCCAAGTCAAAGACATCACGGGCAAAAGGTTCGTCGCAGTGGAACCTACTTCTGGAACTTTAACTACTGAATTTCTTGAAATGCTTCAGGAAGGCGGTGCATTAATAAAAAAAGCAACTGTGGAAGAACATGATTTAGCTATGTCTTCAATTCAAGTGCTTCATCACTTTGCCTTGATCACATTTTCTTCGGCATTAAGCAGGTTTACTGAAGCTAATGGATTATCAGAATATCTGACAGAATCTCTTGAAAAAACTTTACAGAATATTCAGAACATACATGAAAACTGGGAGACAATCTATGCCATTCA
This sequence comes from Candidatus Bathyarchaeota archaeon, assembly GCA_030671315.1. Classification (GTDB taxonomy): domain Archaea; phylum Thermoproteota; class Bathyarchaeia; order 40CM-2-53-6; family RBG-13-38-9; genus RBG-13-38-9. The sequence goes on along the minus strand of DAOUZW010000033.1, from coordinate 3,667 downwards.
GAGCCTAAATCCTAATGCTCAAAAGGTCAGAGAGATATTAGCAGAAGTCACTAGGCAGTCAATTGATGTTAAAAACATTGCCAAGGAACCATTGCATAAAACAATCAAAATCCTTAGAAATCCGTCTAAAAAATGACCGAAAGCCCAAAAAGTTATACACTCATTAATATCTACTCTACTGTGGTGCAATTACATTGTGTGAAACATGTGAGGAACCTAGATGGAGCACTTGGTTATTGTTCAACTGCTCTAATTATGAAAATCATCCAGAGGATGCAGAGATAGGAATTGCAGTCATAACCAATCAAGAGAGATCAGCACTAATCACATCAACCATGTCAGAAAGGATCTGCACGGTTTGTGGCTCAGAATTCTCACCAGTAACAGAAGAAAGTGCACTAACCCCATACTTAACACACGATATTGACCGCTTCAAATCCTCTGGCTATGCCATAATGAAAGATGTAGAGATCGTAGGCGGATATTAACCAAAATCCATGCATAGACCAAGTCGGGCTACTTTGCTCGCTTGCCGATCTCTTCATTAATTATTTGAACCACTTTTTTTGCTTCTACCTTTCCTCGAACATCCGCCATTATGATCTTCATCAATTTACCAGTTGCAGACTTAAGATCATTTTCTAATAGATTTTTGTTTTTGTCAATAATCGAAGTTATTCTATCTCTCAGTTCACCCTCACTAATCATCTTCAGACCTAGCTGATCAATAGCTTTGCTGACATCTCCCTCAGGGTTTTCAGCAATCCATTTCAGAAGATCCGGTACAGCCTCTTTTGCTGTTAGATTGGAGTTAACTGCTTGAAATACCTCAATTATTTTATCATCATTAATCTTTTCGACTTGTATACCTTCTCGATTAAGACTCTTGATGACCTCAGTTAGGATAGTGGCAATAAACGATGCGGGAATTGTAGTTTCTTTAGAGATTACTTCGAACAATTTCAAATAATCTGAATCTACTAATTGTTCAGAGAGCTTCTTATTGATTTTATACTGTTCCATTAGTTCTGCTGTAAGTTCTTCGGGCATTGGAGGTAGAGTTGTATGTAATTTAGAGAGTTTTTCATCTGTTACGATCACTGGGGGTACATCAGTTTCAGGATACATTCTGGCTGCTCCTGGTCTTGGCCTCATATACCTGCTAGTTCCATCTTCATTTGCAGCTCTTGTCTCCTCCGGAACTCCATCCAAACATTCTTTTGCTCGCACTATGACCGCTCTAAGTGCATCCTGAGCTTTTCGCTTTGAATCAGCGACAAGAACTACAGCATCTTTTTCTGAAGCACTTACTTTCTTTCTTATCAAATCCACATCTTGTTCTGAAATTCCATAATTAGGCAATTCATCTGTATGAAATATACCACCAACTCCACTCCAATACATTGCTCTATGAGCCATTTCCGTACCCAGCCTGATACCCTTCTGCAGTTGCTTTCCGAGCAAACCTCCAAAACCTGGAAGCAGAACTGCTAAGACTACTCCACCTTTCTTCAAACTTGAAGAAATTACCTTAGAACTAGACTCGCTGAATAGGTTGGAGACATCATGAATGTTTTCTTTTATGTCATCTTTTTTGACATTTCTTGTCTCGAGTTCATTTTTTATTTCTATAAGCGATGTCTGCCTTGATGCTTCTCCATCTATTATTTCTGAGATGAGTTCAAGTTTTTGAACCCCTTTAACTTCGATTAAAGCGCCTTTCTTTGTTGAGATATTGAGATCCTGTCTTATTGTTCCAAGGCCTCTCCTTACTTTTCTAGTTGCTCTTAGTAGTCTACCAATTTCTAGGGCAACTGTTTTTGCCTCTTCTGGTGTTTCTATTTGTGGTGCGGTGGCAATCTCTATCAGCGGTATGCCAAGTCTATCTATCCTATAATTTGATACTCCTTTCAATTCTGCGGTCTTTCTTGCAGCATCTTCTTCGACACTCACATGTTGAATACTTATTTTCTTATCTTTACCTATTGAGCCTCCAACTGAGACTACACAAGTTCTTTGGAATCCTGTTGTGTTTGAGCCGTCAATCACTATCTTTCTCATTACATGTATTTCGTTAACAGGTTTAGAATTCATCAATATTGATGTTGTTAGAGCAATATCGATAGCCTCCTCATTTAGATTGTGTGGGGGCTCTTCATCCATTTCGACAAGACATGAAGTATCTATTGAAGCATCATATTTTATCGTCTTACCTTTTTTGAATTCAAATAATGCTGCTTGATCAACTTGACCAAGTTCACTTTGAGTTGGTCTCAGCATCCTATTGAATTCAATATTTGGTTGTTCTGTTAATTCTGCAGGACAATTACAGAATAGTTTATGTGTTGTATCGAGCTGCTGATGGATTTCTAAACCAATTTTCAAACCAATTTCGTGATAATTATTCCCCAAACTAATCAACTTTTTAAGAATTCATTTCTTCAATACACCGTCTCATTTGAACGACCAGTTATTCCTCAAATAATTTGGTTAATTCAGGAACCTTTCTTAAGATTCCAGATTCAATTCTAGTTTTATTGATGAATTTCCAATCCGGTTGTTTTTTTCTGATGGTCTCAATTTCTTTTTGAGAGCCTTGTAGGGGGTAGGCATCAATATTATTTCCTTTTATTATGTATCGAATTCCACCTAGTGTTTCGGGTAGATCATTTGCATATGTTGTTGTCCAGATTATGTTTTCTGGATAATCTTTCTTAGTAAAACGTACTCCTAGCTTTATGAGGGTCCAGTCCATGTTGATTGGATGAAGAGAATGTAGATCATTTTTTAACGTAAGTCTTTTGAAGATGAGAGTGGACCCCGCATATGCTTTTGAACTTATTGAATATGTTCCATCAAGAGCTTCCTGTGTTTCTATTTCAACAGATGGCGGATAATCTATAAGAACACAAATGTTTTTTGCAATTATTTTGCTTGAATTTTTGAGATCGATTGTTAACCTTACAACTTGAGATTTCCCATTTTCATCATATTCTAATGTATGAACTTCTTCAGAGTTCAAAATCGCGTTAATTCCTTTTTCTTTACGGTTGAACAAAATCTTTTACTCCTGATTTTTTATGGTAACGATAAAATCCGAATCTTTGAAAATCCCATCAATTTCATTGAGATACATCTTCAGGTAAAGTTCTTGGAGATATCTCTCCAGCAATATTGGTGATCATGATCTTTTTGGCATCCTCTAATTTGGTAGTCTGCCCAAAAGTCCACATCATCTTTACTAATGCGGTTTCTGGAAGCATGTCTTTTAATGGTAAAACGCCTAATCTGAGAAGATCTCGTCCAGTCGTGTAAACGTTCATGTTTATTCGCCCCCAGATGCATTGGGATGTCATGCAGAATAAGACGTCTTTCTCAATTCCTTTTTTTATAGCATTTAGTAGATTTTGGCTTACATGTCCCAGACCAGTACCTTCTAGAATAATTCCAGAGTATTTCTCTATAGCCCATTCAATTAGTTCGCTTTTCATCCCTGGGTAGGATTTGAGAAGTAGAACATTATCATTGAATTTCGCTTCCAAATTTAGATTCTTATTGCTATCTCTTTTCTGATATTGATCCCAATTCATCTTTAGAGATGAGTTTTGAATATTATAAGTTGCAATAGGAGAAGCGTTAATAGATTTGAATGCGAATCTACCGCTGG
>DAOUZW010000089.1 GCA_030671315.1 Candidatus Bathyarchaeota archaeon | reverse complement strand
AAAGAAAGATTACAAATATTCCAGTAACCTTTTGCTTTTTTCGTTCGTATGCCAGTCTCATTTTACTTGTTCCTCCTCAAATGGTCAGTTCATTGCATGTATAAATGTTGTCATGCGCCACATAAAAACTGGTTCATATGTGTCACATAACTACATATTAGCGCACGTAGTGCTATCACATAAAAAACTTAGAAGGCCATGATTGCTTGGTTGGAAACGGCATGCATTCATCATATATGGTGAAGACTTGTGTGTTATCGTTACATTGTTTTGATCCTGGGCATAGTAGGCGTGTAAATCGAGTAGAGTTTTTGGCGATACGTTTCTTGGTCAACGCTTAGGGAGATTTAAATATAACGCTGTTATATTGATTTATTGGTGATAGAATGAAATCTTCATCGACAATATTTCTTCTTACTCTATCGGCTTTACTGATATCCTCAGGAACAGTAGTCAGTATTGCTTCTGGAAATTCCTCTTTTCAAGCTAGTCTTTCAGGCTATTATCCGTACTCTTCTTACTCTTCCTATTCATACTATCCGTATTCGTACTATGATTACTCGTATTATCCGTATTCATACTATGGTTACTCGTATTATCCGTATTCATATTCTTCTTCCTTTACAACGTATATCGTAACAATATCGATATCAGGTCTTCCAACCGAACATTCTACCATAATAGAGATCGATGGGAATGAGGAGGAAACGATTCAAGGAGGATCATCTAAAGAATTCGAAGTAAGTAGTAGAGAATCTCATGTTTTCAGCGTTTCAACTTACATTTCTGGATCGGAGGGTACAAGATACTTTGCCAGCGAACCAATATGGAATTTGGATGAAGTCGAAAGTTCATACTACCCTGTAACAGGAGGCTATTCCTACTATTATTATCAGTACAGCTACGCCAGGCAAAAACTCGAGGCTTCCCACACGTTCAATTATGAACCTGAATACATGCTAAGTGTCGATACAATCCAAGGCCAGTCAGCAGATATGGCTGGTTGGAAACAGAGGGATACAGTTGTTACATTGACAGCTCAGGAGATGATTAAGGATTCAGAAAGAAGAGTCTTCAGGGCTTGGGATATTGACGGTTCAGAAGTGACTGGCTCGACTATCAGTCTGACTATGAATAAACCTTACAATGCAAGAGCAGTTTACGAAAACGAGTACTATATAGAAGTAAAATCGGAGTTAGGTAGACCTCAAGGATCTGGTTGGTACAGAGAAGGTTCTACTGCAACCATATCTGTTGATCCTGAAGTATCAATTTCAGGATTCTGGGGTTCACTTGGCGCAAAACATGTCTTTGATAGATGGGTTGGAGTACGTGATGGTGATCAATTCAGTTCAACGACTCTCATAACCATTAACGAACCCATGACTGCTGATGCAATGTGGCAGGCTGACTATTCAATGGCCTACATCACTCTAGCAATTATTCTTGCTATAATACTAGCTCTCATAGTTATTGGAATAATAGTACGTGGAAGAGTTAGCAAATTACCGAAAAAAGATGAGAAATCAAGTGTCATCGACACATTGAATCTTAGATATAGTAAAGGAGAAATTTCAAGAGAGGAATATCTGCGAATGAAAAAAGATATTCAAAAATCTTGAGAACTTTACTCAACCTTTTTTTCTTCATATAACCGTTTGAGCATTTATTTTAGATAAAATTGAATAGTAGTCGATTTCGAAAAAAAATGTTTCAGCATATGCTAAAATGGATTAACGCTCTTTTTCTTTGAAGTCTAAGGATATTGAATTTATACAATACCTCTTTCCAGTGGGTTTCGGGCCGTCATCGAATAGATGCCCTAAATGACTTCCACAATGTCTACATGCGACTTCTATTCGATTCATACCCATACTGTGATCAGGCTTCAACTCTACTGCGTCTTTTTCTACATCAAAAAAACTCGGCCAGCCAGATCTAGAATCGTACTTCTTGTCTGATTCGAAGAGTTTGCTATTACAACCTTTACAGTAGTAGATTCCTAGACTCTTGTTTTCATAAAACTTTCCAGTGAAGGGTGATTCTGTTCCTTTCTCTCTTAGAACATGGTACTCTTCTGGAGTTAACTTATTTTTCCATTCGTCTTCTGATTTTTCAATTGTCATAATTCAAAAATAATTATTAAGGAAACTATAATCTATTTTGTTTTATCAGAGTTTGTCTTTTACCTCAGGAAAATTATGTTTAGATGTTCTTATTGTCTTATGTAAGACTGTTAGGACTATAGCATCTTTTTCGCCTGTAGGTCTATGTTCCAAACCAGCTCTCATAGTAGCGCATTCTCCCTGATTAAGAATTATTTTAGATTCTCTTGTTTCTAATGCAAAGCTGCCCTCAAGAGTAAGAAAGAATTCATCTTTCGGATGTGTATGAAAAGGGAATGTCCCTCTAAATCTCGCTATTCTAACCAAATATTCTCCGTCGACTTCCGATAGATCAAAAGGAGAAAACGTATCTAACGAAGGGATAATCTTTTGGATATCGTACTTATCGTCTGACATAACTATTCCTCTATATTCTGATTCTTCATAATTCAATAAGAACTGTTGTTTAAAATAGATGCGCCCGGCTATAGAAAGCCTGTACATTTTTAGTATGTACACAAATTAACGAGTAAGTTTGAAGAAGATGCAAGATCTAAAAGGATTTTCTTTCCCTACAACTTTGAGACACATGTCATCAAATAACTTGCGCCATTCTCCTTCTTTCAGATAATTAAAAGTGATAGGCATTTTTAATTTTAAATAAAATACTTTATTCCAGCAGTAGTCAAAAAGGATTAATCCAAACCTTTCAAGTATGTTGCTATAAACATGATCAAGTATCAGAATTTCTTTCTTTGATACTCTAGCTGCTTCCTCCATTAATCTACGAATTTCCTGGAGACTTTTAGTATGGTGTAGACAATAAACAAAGAGGACTGTATCAAAACTATTATTTTCAAAGGGAAATTCTTCTCCATCGTATAACTGTATAGGAATCTTGGGATTTTCGGATTTGGATATTTCAAGACCCATGATTTCTTTTGATCCATTAAACTTGATAATTTTCTCTATATCACCAGATCCGCATCCGACGCTTAACACTCTTGAACCCGATATGTTGGTCAAGAGAAAATCGGCTGTGTTGTTGAAATGTAAGTTGTTAACCTGTAAGCGTTCCATCATTTTCTTGCTATTGGCTTCTCTATTAATCAAATCAAAGACCCAATTACACTATTGTAATCATTCATCTAGCGGCTGGATTCATGTTTATGTAGGTGCGGGGAGTGGGATTCGAACCCACGAAGGTCTACACCACAGGATGGCTCATACTTCCATTGAAGATCTTAAGTCTGGCATTACAGACGCAAATCTGTAACCCTGCCCCTTTAGCCAGATTCCTGCCTCGTAAATCTCTTTACGAGGTCTCGGGTACCCCCGCACAGAGCATGAATCTGCTCAGATAAAAATAAACTTTAGCATTTAACTTTTGAAATTGCCCATTAGTAGAAGATATGATATACCGGAGATGGTTTTAGCATCAGTTATTTCTCCAGTCTTAATCATGTCTTGAACTTTCTCGATTGAGATTGGATATAGTTCAATCATTTCATCAATGTCAGGACTATCCCCGACTCTTCTCAATTCTGAGGCGTGAAATAGATGAATTTTCTCACTACTGTATCCTGGAGCCAAAAAACAGCTAATTAGTGCCTCTATTTTACCCGCTTCATAGCCTGTCTCTTCTATAAGTTCCCGTCGAGCGCAGTCTTTGGGATCCTCATTCTTATGTAATGTGCCAGCGGGAATCTCAAGAAGCACTTCACCTACTGGATGCCGATACTGCTTGATTAGTAAGAGCCTTCCATCATCTAAAAACGGTAACATAGCTACAGCTCCAGGATGCTCAATAACCTCCCGTTCAAAAACATCTCCACTTGAGAGCTGAATTCTATCAATTCTAAGGCTGATTACTTTGCCATCATAGATCTTTTTGGATCCTGGTAAGATCTTAAAATCACTCAATCTAGGAGCCTCAAAAGAGAATGTTATTGAAAGAATATAAAATGCTCATAAAACTGGCGGTATTTGGCTCACCAAACCCTTAAATTTCTCACAAGTTTTTCAAGAGAAGAAGATGGCCGCCGTAACGTAGAAGAGATATCAAAATCTCTGCGGAGCCTGGTTAGCGTACAGGCCTGAAAGACTTCTAAAAGTCTTGGCCAATGGAGCCTGGAGGCGGGGTTCAAAACGTCGAATGACGTGAAATTCCCCGCGGCGGCCCTCATTTTCAGAAATCATGTTAATGATTATCCCAAAAAAGCGGATAAAATAAAATTGTTCTTTAGTCAAGGAATAAATATCAACATACATTAAGAAAGATTAATCTACATGACCGCGTCGTTAGGCTGGAATTATGGGCCGGTAGTTCAGCCTGGTATACTCCACATGGAGGCCAAAGAATGTCTGGTTTGCAGGCGAATGCCAAGAAACCAGAAGGTCGCGGGTTCAAATCTCGCCCGGTCCACCACAATACTAACTCGTATTATTAGATGAAACATGCGTTTGATTTGCCATGTAGATTGACATGCATGTTTATTACAAAGATATTTTTCTACGTTTCCTTCATGAGATCACTCATTGTTCCAGCCATCATAGCTAAAGAACAATCCCAAATAGATACAATGTTGAACAAAGTGAAAGGCAAAGCAGAGAGGATAATGATTGATGTAATGGATAACCAATTTGTACCCAATACTTCTTTAGATTTTGACTTCAAGCTTCCAACCGGCTTTGAATATGAAGCACATTTAATGGTTAGAAACCCTCTGGACTGGGTAAGAGAAAACGGCGACAAAGTGGATATTATAATTATTCATATTGAGACTTTGGAAGATGTGGGCGAAGCTATAGAATTTGTCAAGAATCGGGAAATTAAAGTAAGTTTGGCAATGAGACCAGAAACACAAGTTGACACCGTTTTGGAACATATAAAGAAAATTGATGGAGTTCTTGTCATGACCGCCGATCCCGGACACTATTGCGAAGTATTTCTTTCAGATACACTCGATAAGATCAAAAAAATAAGAGAATTTGCTGAAAATATTCCAATTGAAGTGGATGGCTGTATGGATCCAGAAAATGTAAAATTTGCCAGCGGTGCGGGCGCTAATGTGTTTGCCACCGGGTCGTACATTTTCAAGAGTGATGATGTAGATAAAGCTCTGAGAGAATTGCATGACGCGATAGTATCATGATTCAGATTTTCATTAAGATCTTATTATCATATCAAATTTAGAATTTTTAAGAGTCCTATTATCGGATCCTTTTTCAGGTTTATTCTTAGGACTCGTCGGTTAAGTTGCTTCAATGCGTTATAGTCTCCTAACGCTTGAGCTTGTATCAATGAGTTGAAGGTGTATTCGGTTTCTGGGATCTCTAATTGTTCGGCTGGTTCATCGACTAATTGAAGAATGAGACATGTGTTGGGGCCACCCTTATGCAGCTGCCCAGTAGAAT
>DAOUZW010000135.1 GCA_030671315.1 Candidatus Bathyarchaeota archaeon | reverse complement strand
ATGAAGTAGGAAAAAAATATGAGGCATGCGAATATTTCCTTCCCGAACTTGTAATGTCAGGAGAGATGATGAAAGAAGCAATCACCTTTCTGAAACCAAAAATGCAGGCCGAAGGCATTACTTCAAGTGGCAAAATCATTTTTGGAACAGTAAAAGGAGATCTGCATGATGTTGGGAAAAACATCGTTATCTCAATGCTGGTTGTAGCAGGATTTGATGTTACAGATCTAGGAGTAGATGTGCCTCCAGAAAAATTTATTTCAGAAGTAGAAACAAAGACACCAAATATACTCTGCATGTCTTCACTTTTGACTCACACAATGCCAGAATTAGATAATGTAATGGAGATCTTGAAGAAAGAAGGACTTAGAGAAAAAGTGAAAGTCATGGTGGGAGGAAGACCTGTTACAAAGGATTATGCTGATAACATTAAAGCAGATTCTTACGGAAAAGATGCTTACGAAGCAGTCGAAGAAGCAAAGAGACTGATGGCTGTAAAATAGGCAGACTATGACTAGGCGTTTCAGATGACACCTCGCGATAGGCTTATGATTGCTGCTCAACTAAAGGAACCTGATCAAGTCCCCGTCACATTTCTTCGCAGTTCATATGATGCAACCAGAATTGGACTGAACGTTAAGGAATATATTTTTGACTACAAGAAAAAACTTAACGCCCAGATAAAATTGCATGAAAGTTTTCCAGATTGTGCATTTGTACCTAGTATCAATCCTGACTTTGGAATAGTGGCTGAGGCTTCAGGTTTCGGTTCTGAAATTATTTATTATGAAAAAGAACCACCTATGAATCACACAATAATAAATGAAGTTGAACAGATAGATAATCTCAAGGTTCCGGATCCTCATACAGATGGATTACTTCCGAAGGTTCTAGAAGCTTACAAATATCTTATAGAAAATACTCCTTCACAATATCAAGTTGATCCCGCTGCAATTAGAGGTCCTATGGATCTAGCTACTGCAATCAGAGGGGTTGCACCATTTCTATCAGATATGTATAGAAATCCAGAATATGTGCACAAATTAATGAATATTACAACACAAACAGAAATAAATTACATGAAAGCCATGGATGAAGTGTCTGGCGGATCCGAAATCATGTTCATGTGTGATGATATACCAGGATTAATATCACCAAAATTTTTTAATGAATTTGCACAACCTTACATGAAAAAAATCTTTAACTCATTCAAGGGAAAAGTCAAATTCTACCATAATTGTAAAGGTTCAATGCATATACTGGAACCGTTAGTTGAAACAGGTTTTCAAGTCTTCAATTTCAGTTTTGAAAATAATCTTGAAGAGACAAAAAAAAGAATAGGTAAAAAAATATGTCTTATGGGTAACGTTGAACCAATAGGTATATTCCATACAGCAAAACCTCATGAAATAGAGGATATCTGTAAAAGTCAAATAGAAACAGCTGCCCCAGAAGGAGCATACACACTTTCAGTTGGAGCTGCTGTATATGGTCCAGACTCTAGTATGCAAGCAATGATAAATGCTGCTCAAAAGTATGGAAAGTATCCAATAAGAAACAAATAGAGAAGGTATATTGAGTTGGATAAAAATCAAGAAGATAAAATTATTCCGACGAAACTTCTGGTAAAAGTCCCATCACAATTAACTCATCATAAGAAATCAAAAATTGTTATTTTTGCTGTTGATTCTAAGGGTGGAATAGATAAAACAAGAAATGATGAAATTGAAATAGCTATGGAACCAATTTACGAATTAGAAAACTCAAAAGTAAAAATAGATGCTAACTCCGCTAAGCTTGTGAATGGTGAGGCACAAGTAGGAATAAGCTCGCAACAATCTGAGTTTGTCAAAATAACTGTATCATGCAAGGATAAAAAGGCAGGTCTTGAACCCTATACTGTTCTCATGGGAACTGGTGGATTTCCATTTCATAGGTAAAATTTCTGTTAACAAATTCTTTCTATTTTGGAGGATCAACTCCTACCCATGCTGTAGTCATCCATGTCTCCATATATGACTCTCCAGATACCCATTCGGCCTTCAAAACAATTGCTTCTGCCATATAACCTATTAATGATACTTCAGCACTTCCTTCTTCTAGTTGTACTAACACAAATTTTTCACTACCCTCCAAATATGACGCTGAAGACCAGAGAACTGATACATTTACCTTGTCGCTTCTTTCAAAGTCGAGTTCCATTCTATCTTTGTAGTCAACTACAGATATGATTTTCAAAGTTACATTTTGTCTTTCAGGAATGATGCTTGGAATAATTATTGCAAGTCTTTTCACTCCATGACCTTTGACATTAATATTTTCGAAATAGCATGCAGATACATTTGAAATAGGTAAAGTGAATGTAAGAATAATTATCGTCATAAAGAATAATAATTTCTTGAAGGTTAGCATCTTCTTTTCTATATTAAGACTGTCTGTCTCTTATATAAAAATAACGCCGTTATACTTTTCTTAATTTAGCAAATGCAGAAAATTTGTTTTGTCTATTCTGTTTCTATGATTGAATTTGCTCATCAAAGTTATTTGAGGGTTCAAGTGATGACACTGCTAAAACTACATCTTCTCGTTTCTGTTTAATTTGGAGTACTTGATCTCGTCTGCTTGAATCTCTATAGATTGTAACTCCTTTGCAGCCAAGCTGATGAGCTAGCATGTATACGGTCTCTACATCTTCAGGTGTTGCATGGGATGGAAAGTTAACTGTTTTTGATACTGCGTTGTGTGTGTATTTCTGGAATGCTGCTTGAATTCTAATATGCCATTCTGGATCTATATCATGTGCGGTAACAAATAGAGCTTTTATTCCTTCTGGAATTTCTGGAAAATCTTGAATTGACCCTGCTTCACCAATCCTTCTCATCAATTCCTCGCTATAGAATCCTTTTTCATAAGCAAGCTTTTCAAATAGTGGATTGATCTCAACTAATTCTGTATTATCCATAACATTTCGAATGTAGCATATTGCAAATATGGGTTCTATGCCACTAGAGCAGCCAGCTATTATGCTAAGTGTTCCTGTTGGTGCTATTGTTGTTGTAGTTGCATTACGTCTTGCTGGTTCACCAGGAATATCATATTTACTTCCTTTGAACTTAGGGAAAGGCCCTCTCTCTTTTACGAGTTCTTGTGAGACTCTATCGGCTTCTTTGGATATGAATGCCATGACTTCTTCTGCTATTGTTATTGCTCTGTCATAATTGAATGGAATTCCAAGTTGAATTAACATGTCCGCAAAACCCATAACACCAAGACCAATTTTCCTGTTACCTTTCGTCATCTCTTCGATTTTTTTTAGTGGATGTTTGTTAACATCAATCACATTATCCAGAAAATGTACGGCTGTTCTAACAACCTTTGATAGTCTTTCATAATTTATTTTGCCATTGTTTACCATCCTTGACAAATTGATTGAACCAAGATTGCAGGATTCGTATGGTAATAGAGGTTGTTCACCACATGGATTAGTGCTTTCGATTTCTCCCAGTTGGGGTGTTGGATTATCTCGGTTAAGCCTATCCAAAAATACTATTCCTGGTTCTCCATTCCTCCAAGCCTGTCTAACTATAAGTTTGAATGTGCTCCGTGCAGATAGTTTACTCATACTTTCTTTTGTACGCGGATTTATGAGATCATAATCTCTGTTTTTAATAACGGCGTCCATGAATTCTTCTGTTAATCCTACTGAGATGTTGAAGTTAGTTAGACACTTATCTTGATCTTTTGAAGTTATAAAATCTATAATGTCTGGATGATCTATACGTAAAATCGCCATGTTAGCACCACGCCGTGTTCCTCCGTGTTGGATAACCTCGGTCGCAGCATCAAATACACGCATAAACGATATTGGACCGGAAGCCACCCCACCAGTAGTTCGTACAAAATCGTTTTTTGGCCTAAGCCTTGAAAAGGAAAACCCTGTGCCTCCACCAGACTTGTGAATTAATGCAGTCTGCTT
>DAOUZW010000120.1 GCA_030671315.1 Candidatus Bathyarchaeota archaeon | reverse complement strand
CTATGAAACCTTTAGACCAACCAAGCTCGACCATGATGATACAACGCCTTGGAATTAATTCTATATATTTTAACCTTTGAATAGGTCCTTCAAGTTTCATAGTTTTTTATTAAGGTATTCATAGCAGGAAACTTAATTTTGCTAGATTTATGCATACTAAGTATGGGGAGCCAGGTACTGGGGCCTCACCATGATTACTCAAGAGAACATGATAAGAATAGGAAAGAAGCCTATGTTGAGTTACGTTGTCGCATGTATCACTTTATTTAACTCTGGAAAGAGTGAGCTCATGATTAGAGCACGTGGAAGATCTATTCCAAAAGCTGTTGATACAGTAGAAATGTTAAAACACTCTTTTTTTAAAGGATTATTCGTGAAATCTGTAGAAATTGGATCTGAAGACATCAGAAGTTACAACGGACAGGAAATCAGCATATCAATTATTGAGATAATTATTGTCAAAGAAACAAATATGGAAACAGAAACCTGAGCGATTATCTTCTTGGCAAACATTAAAAGTTAATCACAGTTTTAAGGCTCTAACTACTATTTATTTACGGTACTTTTCAATGAAGGAATCTCTAGCTAAAGATATAATGATTAAGGATCTCTACACAATAAAATCCAGCAGCAAAGTTGGACTTGCAAGATTGAAAATGATGAGACATGGAGTTGGGGGACTACCAGTTGTTAATGACAAAGTGACTTTGTTAGGTATGATTACATTAAGAGATATTGATCTTGCTGGTTTAGATGTATCTAATCTGACTGTTGAGGATCTAATGACTACAAATTTAGTAAAAGGAAATGAAAACACTACATTAAAGCAGATAGTTGAGCTTATGGTAAAAACCGGAGTTCAGAGAATTCCAATAGTTGATAAAAAAGAAAAATTAATAGGCCTTGTAACTCAGACTTCAGTTATCAAACATGCATTAGCCTTCAGTCTATTATAGATCAAACCAAAAGTTTTCGAATACACAACATAATTGATACAAATTCACTATATTAATTCTTCAAATAATTATGTGATAAATTGAAATCAAGGTACTGTAGAGAAAAGATATGCAATACCTTGATTCACAAATATTAGACCAACAACTATCAAGGCTATTCCACTTATTCTTCTTATTCTATCGACATTGGAACGCACGATAGCAAAATGAGTCAATGTACCTGCAAGGATTCCAAGTATTGGGACATATGCAGTTGACCCTAACCAGAATGAACCCATAAAGACAAGCGAATCAAAAACAGTGGAGAGGGTCGCACTATATGTTAAGGCAGCTATAAGGGGAATACAAGGTCTTAGACCCAACATCATACCTAAAAGAAATGTTGATTTAACTTTGCTAAAACCACAGCAAATTATTGATGCGAATCTTAGTTTACTCCCGAAGGAAATAAGAAAACCATACAGTATCAAAATAATTCCTAATGGAATGATAACTAAAGCAGATACAGAAGAATTCAGAAAATATCCTCCCACGTAACCAACAATCAGACCAAGAAACAAATATGATAACAATCTGCCAAGACTGAAATAAATCGAGGCTATCAGACCCTTCTTCGCATTAGGATGCTCTGCAGCAATATGAGGTCCAAGAATAGGCGCACATTGGGCAACACATGACACTCCTAACGTTAAACCGAGTGTAACTCCAGCAGCTACTAGGATAATCATCCCTCAACACCCTCAGAATTATTTCGTGGATTCCCTTGGCTCAATTTAAATCTAATAAACATTACATAAATTTCATAATATTGTCAGTCAATAAATTCCCAGATCTAAAAAGCTCTAAATATTGTATAAACCAATAAGCTCGTGATTATTATGAGAGAAGAGAAGAAATGGTTTAGTGATCACCTTATCCAACGAACAGTGAAGGCACTTGAAGGCAATGGATTCAAAACTATTCTTGCTTCAGATAAAAATGAGGCGCTAAAAGAAGCACTACAACTTATTCCTGAGAAAGCTGAAGTTGGTATCGGGGGTTCTGTTACAGTCCGCGAATTAGATCTTGTCTCTGAGTTATCAAAAAGAGGAAACAATGTTCTTGAGACTTGGAGCAAGAAAGTTACTCCAGAGGAAGATATGGCAATAAGAAAGGGCCATCTGACATGTGACGTCTTTATTACAAGTAGTAACGCCATTACAGAAGACGGCAAGCTTGTGAACATTGATGGTATGGGAAATAGAGTAGCATCAATGATATTTGGTCCTAAGAAAGTTATTGTAATAGTAGGAATTAACAAAATAGTCAAAGACATTCATGCTGGTATTGAGAGGATAAGACACACCGCAACTCCTATGAATGTAAAAAGAATGGGTGGTACTACACCATGCGTAATTGACGTTTGTGATTTAGAGAACTGTCAACCACCAAATCGACACTGCCACGTAATTACTATTATCGAAAAAATACCAACAAAGACAGAAACAACCATTATCCTAGTTAAGGAAGAACTAGGTTTCTAAGTGGAACTCTCCACTTTTTTTCTCATTTTTCTGATATAGTTCTCATCAAGTATACCCGCCTCAAATAAATTAACCAGCGAATTGCCACTGGCTTTGCCACCTAACTTTCCTGAGAAACCTTTAGTTTGACGCCATTTCAGTTTAGTTAACCCACTCTTAGAATTATATATGACACCTAAAACATTAGAGACTCTTGTAAATTCAATTTGCCTGATTTTTCTTAAGGTCTCCTTGTCTTCGGCTTCAACATACATTGTTCCACTTTCTGTGGGCCGTTCCGGAAAGACATTATCATCCTCAAGGAGATCATCTGGTATAAACGAGTTGCACGTACTCAAAATCATGAATCTTCTGAATGATTCAAGAGAACAAACTACGTCGATCTTCATCGAAACTTCTGCTCTCCCATGGACAAAAGAATTTTTCTCTCCTTAACTAAAGTTTTCTAACTGAAAAATCTTAACTCCTTCATACAAGAAAAGATTGACTGAAGATAAACCATATCGAACTATAATAAATATGGTATTTTATACATAGCTGTCTAAACTCTTAATCTACAACAAACTCACAACTTTAGAAACCTTCTCTGAGGTCTGATGCTCTTGCAGAATAATGTAAAGAACAAATCAATTACAGATTCCAATACTAACAAAAACAATGAGGAAAAAGAAACAACAGATTCCATTATGAAGATCCGAAAACGTGATGGCAGAATTGTAGAATTCCAACAGGGGAAGATAACTGAGGCAATATACAAGGCCGCAGAGGCTGTTGGAGGAAAAGACAGGAAACTCGCAAAAGAACTTTCTAATAAAGTGGCTGAGATCATCAAGAGCAAGTTCGAGAAAGAGAATATCCCTACCGTTGAGCAAGTTCAAGATATTGTTGAAAAAGTTCTAATTGATAGTGGTCATGCAAAGACGGCCAAATCTTACATTCTATACAGACAAAAGAGGAAAGATGTTCGAGAAGCAAGATCAATGCTTCTTGACGCAGAACTGGATAGTAAACTCTCTCCCAATTCATTGAATGTTCTTGAAAGACGATATCTACGAAGGGATGATACAGGCCATCTGATAGAGACACCTACAACCCTATTCCAACGTGTTGCCGAAGCCGTTGCAAAAGCAGATATTTTCTACAACCCTCAAGCGGATGTAAAGAAGACACGAGAAGAATTCTATAAGGTCATGACCAATCTAGAGTTCCTACCAAATTCACCTACACTCATGAATGCTGGCACTGAATTGGGGCAACTTTCTGCGTGTTTCGTTTTACCAATAGGGGATTCCATGGAGGATATTTTCGAGGCTGTCAAGCAGACTGCATTAATTCACAAGTCTGGTGGAGGCACAGGGTTTTCCTTTTCAAGGCTTAGGCCAAAAAACGATTTTGTACGAACTACTGGTGGGGTAGCTTCAGGTCCAATATCTTTTATGCGTGTATTTGATGCTGCGACCGAGGTTATCAAACAAGGAGGAAAACGGCGTGGTGCTAACATGGCGATTTTACGTATAGATCATCCAGACATTATAGATTTCATAACTTCAAAAGATCAAGATAAGTGTCTAACTAACTTCAATATTTCAGTAGGATTAACAGAAGAATTCATAGACGCCATTATTAAAAACAAAGATTATGATCTCATAAATCCGCGTACAAAAGAAAGCATGAGTAAACTATCTGCACGAAGCACATTCAAACTTATAGTTAGACAGGCTTGGAGGAATGGAGAACCAGGAATAGTATTTTTGGATAGGCTTAACAGAGATAATCCAACACCCCAACTGGGAGAAATCGAAAGCACTAATCCATGTGGTGAACAACCTCTATTACCATACGAATCCTGCAATCTTGGTTCAATCAATTTATCAAGAATAGTAAACAATGGCAAAATAGATTATGAAAGACTATCAAAGGTTGTTAGAACAGCCGTACATTTTCTGGATAATGTGATTGATGTTAACAAACATCCACTAAAAAAAATCGAAGAGATGACGAAAGGTAACAGGAAAATTGGTCTTGGCGTTATGGGTTTTGCG
>DAOUZW010000127.1 GCA_030671315.1 Candidatus Bathyarchaeota archaeon | reverse complement strand
AAGTGAACTGAAACTCATGGTTGACCTACTATACGAGGGTGGATTAACTAGGATGATGAAGATGATATCTCATACAGCCCAATATGGCAGCATGACTGTCGGACCAAGAGTAATTGATGACCATGTAAAGGAGAATATGCGTAAGGTAGTCAAATTTGTGCAAAGTGGCGAATTTGCGAAGGAATGGAGTGGAGATCCGAAAAGAAGCATGGAACGATTGGACAAATTAATGGATGAACTGCAGGAGCATCCCGTAGAGAAGGTTGGCAAAGAAATTAGAAAGATGGCTGGCATCGAGAAAGGAGCAACAGCATACTGAACATGATGTGTAATTCGTACTTATTTTCTTTATTACGTAATTACATCAATCTTTTTTTAATAAATCTTTAATATTGGTACGTTAAAAGTAAATAGGTTAAACGGTGCATAAATTGAATATCTTTGAGAAAATTCTAGCAAGAGCTTCGAAAAGAAAAGAGGTTGTTCCAGGAGAAATTGTTGAAGCAAATATTGATATGGCAATGATTCATGATCTGACTGGGCCTCTTACTGTACATTCCTTTCGAAAAATTGGCGCTAGTAAAGTATGGGATCCAAAAAAGATAGTTGTAATCTTTGATCATCTTATCCCTCCAAGTACTATCCTAGCCGCAACACTCCAAAAAGGATTGAGAGAATTCATCAAAGAACAAGGTATTCCGACATTCTATGATATTGGTCAAGGCGGTGTCTGCCACCAAGTTTTTCCTGAAGAGGGATACGCACGGCCAGGGGAGCTAATTGTAGGTGCAGATTCACATACCTGTACATATGGTGCATTAGGAGCATTCGCTACGGGTATTGGTTCAACCGAGATGGCCGCCGTCTTCGCTACAGGTAAAATGTGGTTCAAAGTTCCAAAAGTAATACGAATTAATGCAGAAGGAAACCTCAAAAAATATTCAACTCCAAAAGATCTAATCTTGAAAATCATAGGAGACATCGGTGAAGGAGGTGCCATATACAAAGGTATGGAATTCACAGGACAGACATTCTCAAAGATGAGCATAGATGGCAGACTAACAGTATGCAACATGGTAGTAGAAGCAGGAGCTAAAGCAGGCATTGTACCTCCTGATAATAAAACAATAACATACCTCAAAAAGCGTACAAAGAAATCATTCAAACCGCTAAAGAGCGATAAAGGGACAGACTTTGAGGAGACTTTAGAATATGATGTAAATAAATTGGCACCTCAAGTGGCATGTCCCTCATCTGTTGATAATGTCAAACCAGCATCTGAATTATCAAATGTAAAAATAGATCAAGTATTCATTGGTTCATGTACGAACGGTAGGTTAGAAGATCTACGTCTTGCAGCATCCATTCTAAAAAATAGAAAATTGCATAGAGACGTCAGAATGATAATAAGTCCTGCATCCCAAATAATCTATAGTCAAGCCCTAAAGGAAGGGCTATTTAAAATATTCTTGAATGCAGGAGCCATAATAACTAATGCGACATGCGGACCCTGCCTTGGAGGTCACATGGGATTATTAGCTCCAAAAGAAGTCTGCATTGCCACATCAAACCGTAACTTTATTGGAAGAATGGGCAGTCCCGAGTCTAAAGTTTATTTGGCTAATCCTGCAACTGCAGCAGCATCTGGCATAACTGGCCAAATAACAGATCCAAAAAATCTCAGGAGGCGATGAATTTGAATATAGAAGGAAAAGCAGTAAAATTTGGAGATAATATCAATACTGATGTGATACTTCCAGGTAAATATCTTGAATTAATCGATCCTGAAGAACTCGGAAAACACGCCCTAGAAGGTTTAGACCCAACATTTGTTCAGAGAGCAAGAGAAGGAGTAATTATCGTTGGAGGCAAAAACTTTGGCTGTGGATCAAGTAGAGAACAGGCGCCAATTGCTCTAAAAGGTGCAGGAGTAAAATGTGTATTAGCAGAATCTTTTGCGCGCATCTTCTATAGAAATGCGATAAACATTGGGCTTCCAGCTCTTGAATGCGATGGAATCTCAAAAGAAGTTGATGAAGGCGACATTCTAATGGTCGATCTTCAAAATGGTTTGATTGAAAACAAAACAAAAAATGATTCACTGCAAACAGCAACTCTTCCCCCCTTCATTATGGGTCTATTAGAAGAAGGTGGATTAATCCCCCATGTAAGAGGATTGATCGGAAAGCAATAAAAAAACATAATATCACAGTTATACCTGAGGATGGTATAACACGCGCTAGCTAGAAAATAATCGAGGCATCATAAATGACATCTAAAAAAGATAAGATTAGAATCTTTGATACCACTCTGAGAGACGGAGAACAAACTCCAGGAGTCTCTCTTACACCCGAGGAAAAAATGGAGATAGCTGTTAAACTTGATGAATTGGGTGTTGATGTCATCGAAGCTGGATTTCCAATAGTATCTAAAGGAGAGCTTGAAGCAACCAAACTCATAATGAAACAAGGATTGAAGTCTAAAGTATGTGGACTAGCCAGAGCAGAGCAAAAAGATATTGACGCAGCCCTTGAATGTGAAGTGCCTTACGTTCATGTATTCATCGCAACATCAGAAATTCACATGAAGCACAAACTACGCATGAATAAAACACAGGTTCTTGAAGCCACCTCGAAATGGGTGGACTATACTAAACAACATGGTGTGATAGTGGAATTTTCACCTGAGGACGCCACAAGAACAGAACCTTCCTTTCTTAGAAAAGTGCTGAAGGCAGCAGAGGATGCTGGTGCAGATATCATAAATGTTCCTGATACAGTCGGTACCGCTACACCTGAAAAAATATATGAGGTAATATCTCAATCCGTTTCAACAGTAAAAATACCAATAAGTGTTCACTGCCATAATGACTTCGGACTCGCGGTAGCGAACTCATTAGCGGGTGTTAGAGCAGGAGCACTGCAGGCTCATGTTACGATTAATGGCCTTGGCGAAAGAGCTGGAAACGCATCTCTTGAAGAATTCGTGCTAAGCTTACACTTCTTGGAGAACAAAAAGACCAATATTGACACTCAATTGATCTACGAAATCTCAAGACTTGTCTCAAGGTTAACTGGGGTAATGGTTCAACCAAATAAGGCCATAGTTGGAGAAAACGCATTTGGCCACGAATCTGGCATACACACTCATGGAATGCTGAAAAGTCATCTCACTTACGAACCAATCAAACCAGAGATAGTGGGCAGGAAAACGTGGTTCCAAGCTGGAAAACACGCCGGAGGACATGGACTCGCCGCAAAACTTGCCGAAGATGGTTTGCGTCCAACAAAAGACCAGATGAAGGAAATAACTCGCCGTGTAAAAGATATTGGAGACAAAGGAAAAGCTGTGACTGACGCAGATCTATTTGCCATTGCAAAAGCTGTTGTAGGCGGCGTATCAGGTGAGAAAAAAATCATAGATCTCGAAAATCTCACTGTTGTAACAGGTACAGCTATGGTACCAACATCATCAGTTAAGATATTGATTGATGGGAAAGAATATATCGCATCAGAAACAGGTGTCGGCCCAGTAGACGCGGCGTTAAAAGCAATCTATAGGATAGTAAAACCCTTAGCAAATGTCAGGTTGAAGGAATACAGGTTAGAGGCAACCACGGGTGGATCCGACGCTCTGGCAGAGGTCCTGATAAAAGTGGAGGATCCAGATGGAAATATTGTTTCAGCCAGAGCAGCCAGAACAGATGTTGTAACTGCAAGCGTTGAAGCAATGATAGAAGGGATCAACAAGACTCTTATCAAAAGACGAAAGAAAATTTCTACAAATAAAAAATAATCTAGAGTACTAGATCCTGTACTCAAATTATTCTGTGATCTATCTTGGCGAAATATCAAATTGCACTTCTACCAGGTGATGGAATAGGCAAAGATGTCATGGAAGCAGCGAAAATAGTGCTAGATGCTGTAGGACTTGATGCAGATTATCAAGAGGGTGATATCGGTTGGGAGTACTGGAAAAATGAAGGAGACCCCTTACCTGCCAGAACTATCGAGCTCCTAAAAAAAACTGATGTGTGTTTGCTTGGAGCCATAACCTCAAAACCAATAGAAGAAGCAAAA
>DAOUZW010000069.1 GCA_030671315.1 Candidatus Bathyarchaeota archaeon | reverse complement strand
ACATCTTTCATTGGGAGTCATCTTGGTTGTGCTAATATGCTAATATACCAGAGATATCTTCATTGTGGGGTTTAAGGCATGAAGGTTGGTTTATCATGGCTAGAAAAAAGTGCCCGAAATGTAAGGAATACGTCGAGAATCGAAGATTCTGCGGGAATTGTGGTTATAAATTTACAGAAGATAAACCTCGTGACCCTGCTAAAGTTGTTGCACAACCAAAAACAATACCACCTGAAAGCAAATTGAAGGGTACTAGGCTTGCTCGTTATCCAGTCACTAGTGTTGTATATTGGTCTCGTTTTGGTCTAGGCATTCTTGCGGCACTTTTATGTTACATCCTGAGATTAAGAGACACTACAGGCATAATCTTTGCTGTTTTCCTCTATTTATTATCGGTCATTGTGATTAAGAATCTGCGTTATGGGGAAGAAGAACTTCAAGTTGGACGTAAAAGATTAACCCTCGGTGTTGGAACTTATATTTTTACATGGGCTTTTGTTTGGATATTCCTTTACACTCTATGGACATATTAATGAGGAATCTAAGCCCTTAAACACTTATGGTTCATGCTTATTTGGATCGTCGACTATTTTTTCTTTGTTCTGCTATTGTAAAATAATCCATTAGAGCCGAGAAAAATCCACGATCAAAATCTTCATGAAGTTCATTTATGGAATGTTTTTTAATTTCTTCTTTGAACTTTTTCCTTATTTTTTGATCTTCAAGCTCTTTTCTTTGCAAATACAGATGTTTACTATTATTAGTTTTGAAAGTGATGAGGAGACCTTCAAGAGCTTTCAAATATCCTTTATTCCACTCCGAATCATCTAGTGACAAATTAACTCGATCAAATTCAACCTCACCATCTTTTAATCGTCGTTCAGCAATAGCTCTAAGATATTTGGAAGCCACATTCTGATTACTTTGACTCAATCCTTTGCTGAATCCCCTTCATCGATGTCTTCAACACCATTCTCGGTTATCTTGAAGAGGCGTTCACCTTCAGGCAAATATGTACTTGATACAAGTCTTGCGATTCTTACAGGCCCACTTGCCGTCCTTCGTAAGAAAATTCTTGTATGACTAGTGTGAGCTACAATGTGTCCGCCAGTAGGTTCAACTTGCCCACCAAAGAATGCATCAGGCTTGGACATCACTTGATTTGTAACTACTGCTACTGCATTGAATGCTCTTGAGAGTCTTGAAAGCCTATGTAGATGTTTATTGATTTTTTGTTGTCTTTCAGCAAGCATCTCTCTTCCGAGGTATTCACTTCGGAAGTTAGCCATAAGTGAATCAACCACTATGAGGCGTATGTTATTTTCTTTAATTACTTTGTCTGCTTTTTCGAGAAGGAGTATCTGATGATCACTGTTGTATGCTTCTGAATAGATTATTCTCCGCGCTGTCTCTTCAGGATCCATTCCTAGATGACTGGCCATCCTGATAATCCATTCAGGTCTGAAAGTCTGTTCAGTATCGATATATAATGCTCCACCATCCAAACCTCCTTGTTCAATAGGTTTCTGGGCATTTACACAGAGCTGATGACATAAAATTGATTTCCCCACTCCATATTGCCCATAGAACTCGGTTATTGTTTGGGTCTCTAGTCCTCCACCAACTAGATCATTTATTGTCGCACTACCTGTTGATAATCGCAAAACATTTTCTCTCATCTTGATGAGAGCATTTGCGGGGATGAAAGCTATCGAGATACTGTCTCGTGCTTGGCTGATTATTTTTGCAGCTTGCTTATCACTGATGCCTGCTGGAGTTAATTCTTTTACAGCAGCAGTTGCTAAGGATTCTATCGTCTGATATCCTAACTCTATTAGCTTGTTAGCTGTTGCAGGCCCTACTCCAGCTAGATCGTCTATTGATTCAAGCTTTTTCTTTGACTCAGTTGTTTCACTGGCAGGTTCCTCAGTTTCTTCGCTTACGCTTTTTCTAGGCAGTACCATTACACCTCAATACTATGATATCTCCACATAATCTAATGAGATATGCAGATGGTGCAAGTATATCAGTTTTGAAGTTACGTTTTGTGTAATATATTGTAGAGAGAAAAGTGAAAGTGTTATTTTTTCTGTTAGATTATAACCTTCTCGGTTTTTGCATCGAGAACATGCATTCTGTTCATGTCAAAGTCTATCCAAAGCTTTTCTCCATATTTGGTTTGAAATGTGGGTGGAACTATTGCTTTAATCAGTTCTTTGTTAATGTTCAAATGTAGTATGGTTTCTGAACCAAGAGGTTCTTCCATTATTACATTGGCTTCGAATGAATTTGGAGATATTTTCTCGTGATTAACTTTGATATGCTCGGGCCTGATTCCGAAAGTAAGTTCAGAACTCGTGGAGTCTCTTTCAATTGGTTCTTTGAATTTTGTTAGATTTACCTTGAAGTTGCTACAATTAAGATATGATTCGGTATCCGTTGCTTCGAAAGTTCCTTCTAGAAAGTTCATAGCTGGACTACCGATCATACTGGCAACGTAACGATTTTTTGGCTTGTTGTATAGTGTTTCAGGATCGTCAATCTGTTTTATTACACCCTTATGCATGACAGCAAGATGGTCGGCCATACTCATTGCTTCAAGCTGATCCGGAGTACTGTATATTATGGCTTGACCTAACTCTGCTTTCAACCTTTTCAGTTCAGTTCTCATGTTTAGCCTTAACAGAGCATCGAGAGGTCCTAGGGGCTCATCCATAAGGAAAACACTTGGCCGTCTTACAAGCGCTCTTCCTATGGCAACTCTTTGACGTTCACCACCGCTCAAGGTGGCAGGAGTTCTGTCCAGTAAATAATCGATATCAAGAGTTTTGGCAACTTCATGGACTCTTTGGTTAATTTCATCTTTTGGCACTTTATGTATTTTCATTGTAAATGCCATGTTATCGTATACTGTCCAGCTTGGATATAATGCAAGGTTCTGGAAGATCATCGCAATATTTCTTTCACTTGGAAGAACATCATTTACTAATTGATCTTTGATATAGATCTCTCCCTCATCAGGTTTCTCCAATCCTGCGATAGTTCGCAATGTCGTTGTTTTACCAGCACCTGGTCTTCCTAACAGTACAAAGAATTCTCCGTCCTCTACTTTGAATGTAACTTTGTCGAGGGCAGTTTCGTCTCGAAATCGTTTAGTGAGATTTTCGACTCTGACAGCGACCAATTTTTATCACTTCATTCTAGAAGATTGCCTTTTCAGATTTTTTATTGAATACATGTAATTTGTCCATATTGAAGTTTGTCCAGAGCTTTTCGCCTATCTTTGTATGAAATGTTTCGGGGACCATTGATTTGATCTTAGTGTTTCCAATCGAAAGGGAGACTACTGTTTTTGGGCCTATAGGTTCAGTTATGTATACTTCGCTCTGAATCGAGTCTTCTGTTTTGCGTTGGGTATTGACCTCAACATCTTCTGGCCTAATGCCCATAATCAATTCTGAGTCACTAACATTCTTCTTGATGACATCAGCTAATTTTGTTACGTCGATTTGAAAGTCTGTCGCATCCAACAGTGTTCGATTATCTTTTTCGATTAACGTGCAATCTATAAAATTCATTGATAGACTCCCAATGAAGTTGGCGACAAATCGATTTGAAGGATGACTATAGAGTTCATCTCTGGAGCCGTATTGCTGCAATTCGCCTTGACTCATTACGGCTATTCTATCTGCCATTGACATTGCTTCTACTTGGTCATGTGTAACATAGAGTATCGTCTGTTTAAGTTCGCGTTGGATCCTTTTGAGTTCTACTCTCATTTGAGATCTGAGTCCAGCATCCAAATTGCTTAGAGGTTCATCGAGAAGGAAGAATGCAGGTTTCGTGATCATCGACCGTCCCAAAGCTGTTCTCTGCAACTCGTCTAATCTCAATTTTCCTGCTTTCATAGCTAGAATATCTGATAGTTCAAGTGTCTCAGCAATTTTATTGACTTCAGTCTTTATTTGGTCATTGGACATCTTTCTTACTCTTAATCCGAAAGCTAGGTTCTCATATACTGTCATATTGTTGAATACAGCGTAGTTCTGAAAGACTAGCCCGACATTTCTCTTTATTGGCGAAATGTCTGTTATGTCTTGGTCACCGACGAAAATTTTTCCACTTGTTGGTTCTAGCAAACCAGCGATCATGTTTAACGTTGTAGATTTTCCACATCCTGATGGCCCAAGTAGACTAACAAATTCTCCGCTTTTCACTTCTAATGTCAAATCTTTTACTGCGACCATACTTCCGAACTCTTTCCTGAGTTTCTCGATGCGTAGACTCTTTCCATGCATTTCTTCTTGAATTTTTTCAAGGTGAAGTCTTTTTCCGGAAGTTTGCATTTCTTAAAATCATCTCAAGTAAGCTAGATATTATTCTCTCTGCTGAATCGCATGAATACTTTATATAAGTTTATTCTTGAAGAGAAAGGGATTTTTATCAAATTCGTCTATCATTTCTAGAATAGGTTTAACGCATTCCTCTTCCGCCACTAACAGTAATGACTTCACCAGTTATATAATCGGATTCATCAGATGCTAAAAATAATGCAGCGGCAGCTATCTCTTCGGGTTTACCTATTCGTTTAACAGGAGTCTCATCAACTATTACATTCATTCTCTCTGGAGTGAAGAACGAAACCATATCAGTATCTATCACACCTGGAGCTATTGCGTTAACATTTATCGTTGGACCTAGATTGACTGCCAAGGAGCGGGTTAAACCTATTACTCCAGCTTTTGAGGCGACATATGGTGTGTTGCCTAGAGCCGTCTTTTGGACTAAACCGCAGACAGAAGAGATATTGATAATCTTACCCTTCTTCTGATCAAGCATTATCGTGGCAACCTCCTTTGAGCACAAATAAGATCCCTTAAGGTTGACATCAATTGTCATATCCCACATCTCTTCAGTGGAATCAAGAAAACGTGCAGGAATCAGAACACCTGCATTATTAACCAAGATGTCTACCCTACCAAATTCATCCATGGTCTTTTTAACCAATTCTTTGACATCATTTGGTTTTGAAACATCTGCTTTAACTACTAATGCCGTTCCACCGTCGTTCTTAATTTCTTGAGCAAGGCTTTGCGATTCTTTCTCTGATTTGCTGTAGTTGATTACAACCTTTGCACCCTCTGACGCAAAATTTTTGGCTATGGCCCGGCCTATTCCACGACCGGCACCTGTAACTATGGCCACTTTGTCTTGCAGTTTCATATTTGATACCATCTAGATAATCTGATTATGGAGCATGGTCATGACTGCGGACTTGTAAATCTTTCTAGATTTTTAAAAAGAAATTATTTTTATGGAAAATTGAACAAAAATTCAATTGATCGCTATTTTTTTACACTTTCTCATCTACTGTTAATGTTGATGTGCTCTTGATGTTTGCACACCTTCCAATACCTAAGGCTACAGTGTCATTCAATCTCTTAGCTGTGTCAGCTTCAACTCTCACTATAATATCGTATATGCCATCTACTGCGTTAATTTCTTTTACATCAGCATTGCTTCTTAATTCTTCTAGAAGTTCTTTTTCTCTGCCTTTTTCTGCACTTATTAAAACGTAAGCCATCGGCAACGTTCATCAACAAATAAAATTGGTTTTTTATCGAGCAGAAATCAATTTTTAATTTCTATTTTGATTATTGATGTTTACGCTTTAGGAACTCTAACAAAGCTAGAGTAGGCAGTAGCGCCCCCAACACCATCATTGATAAGACAAGTGTCGAAGAAGCGAGCATAATGAGTGAAGATAGATAGAAGATTAGACCAATAGTCAAAAAGATTAATGAGCTGACTGAGATTATTGTCAACCATTTGAGCATCTTCCACATATTTCCATATCGGATTTTTTTATGAGCAATAGTAATAATTGGCCCGACATAAATCAAACCAATCAGTAGACTCGCAACTATTCCAGCGGTTGTTACCGCCAATTCTGGTGCAAATCCGAAGGTAGAATAGGATATTTCTGAAAGGTGTAGAGTGCCTAGAAGAGGCGCAAGCAGAATCTTCATTGGTTCTTTTGTTACAGGATTATCATATATCCATGTAGCGACTTGAGGGCTAAATGAATAGTACCATGCATTGAATGCTCTCATGAATTCTGTCCCAGCAATGGTCGATAGTACGCGATTATCTCTAAAGCCTCTTAGGAATTGTACTTCTGGGGAGAGCTCTGAGCCATAAGTGGTTGTCGCGATTATGCATTGACCAAAAGGCGGTATGAATGTGATATTCTGTATGATTAGTTCAATTGTC
>DAOUZW010000027.1 GCA_030671315.1 Candidatus Bathyarchaeota archaeon | reverse complement strand
ATTAAAGATTAGTTAAGTAAAAACCAATCTATCTTAGTCTGGCAGCAACCTTCTCATAGACTCTAAATTTTTTATTCTCTCTTGCATTCTTACGTAGATGATTCAAAGTACTTTTACTAATACCAATCTCAGTAGCCTGTTTTTGAGATAATCTAAGTATACGTTTACGTATCTCCAGAGAATCACTACGTACAATCTTTGGTACAGGTTCACTGAAATCTAATGTTTCAGATTTACCTAACAGAAATCTTCCAAGCTCCTCAGTCTTCTTAAGAATCACCGTATCCCACTTCCAACATTCATAGTTCTGACATCTAAATTACGTTAGCATGAACTCACACTTATGACATCTAAAAATGATGGTATACAAAAATATCCATTTTCTTTTGATCATGTAACTATAGTGACTATGTCTTGATCTTGGAGTATGTGATCTTTTCCAACTCGTTGTGAGTTGAATTTCACGCTTGTTCCGGAGACTAGTGCATATTTTGCTTTTTCAGAAAATTTTCTGTGAATTTTAGTACATATATCAGATATTGTGGATCCATCGGTTACTATGAGTGGTTCTTCAAGATCAGCTTCTTTAGAACGTGGCTTTAGGTATACTCTGATGAAATTCAACTTATTGTAGATAACTTCTTTCAAATCTTCTATGTTGATTTTCTGATCTGCTGATATTGGTGTGAACTCTTCTCCAATCTTTTTCTTAACTTGAACAAGATATTCAGGATTGACTAGATCTATCTTGTTCAGGACGACTATTGCAGGAATATAACGGCGGTTTCCAGTAACAATATCGATGAGTTCATCATCGCTGATGTCTTCTCTAATGATTACATTTCCATGTTGAATACCGTAGATATTCAATATATCTCGGACTGTGGCTTTGCTTAGTTTTGTGAGTTTACAGGTCGATGTTATACCCAAGCCTCCCCGAGATGACTTTTCTATTGTAACATCAGGCGGGTGGGTGTTGAGTCTGACTCCCATCTTATGAAGTTCTTTCTTTAGGACTTTGAGTTGGGCTGGCTGAAATACATCAAGAATCAGCATTATTAAATCAGCATTTCGAGCAACAGATAGTACTCTTTTTCCTCTACCTGACCCTGAGGCTGCACCTGATATTATGCCTGGAAGGTCAAGTACTTGTATCTTCGCACCTTTGTATTCCAGTACACCTGGAACCACTTTCAATGTTGTGAAGAAGTAGGAACCGGTTTTCGATTTAGCATTGGTGACTCTGTTGAGTATTGTCGATTTTCCGACGCTTGGTAGACCGATTAGAACAACTGAACAATCACCGCTTTTCTTTGGTTCGAAACCGATGCCACCTTGTTTTGAGCTTCCAGATTGCTCTACTTGTCCCTTGAGTTTTGCAAGTTTAGCTTTTAACAGGCCGATATGATGCTCTGTCTGTTTGTGAATCTGAGTTTTACTCATCTCTTCTTCTATTGCTTTGATCTTTTCAGGCAATCCCATAGATGAACACCATTCATTTTTTCATTAGGTTGATTGAATCTTTAGAATCTTGGATGTAGGCATTTGTCTTCTTGATGGAATATTCTGTAATGGCATCAGATATTACAAACTCTTAAGGATTTATCGACACCTGTGTTTAATGTTACTACGTGTTACCAAGAAGAAAAATTTTTATTAAAACGAAATTTTCACATGCATTATTTTGAGTCTACCAAGATTTATGTATGATTTATTTAGATCCGAAGATTTCTTTTGCAACATCTTGATACGTATTCAGATCCCCCTCTCTAAAGAGGACAAAGTTCACTTCCTCTAAGCCATTCTCTTGCTCTAAGTATTTCTTAACAGTGCTTAATGCTATCCTTGCAGCTTCATAAATAGGATATCCGTAAGCTCCTGTACTTATAGATGGAAAAGATATACTCTTCAGCCCTTTTTGCACTGCCAACTTCAAAGAATTTAGGTAAGCATCTTTGAGAAGCTCCTTTTCACCAGACTTATCTCCACGCCATATTGGCCCAACAGTATGGATCACATATCTTGCCTTGAGATTGCCTCCAGAAGTTATGACAACTTTCCCTGTCGAAAGACCTTCAGGCCATTCACTAGATCTTATCTGTTTACATTCCTCGAGAATTTTTTGACCACCTTTCCGGTGAATCGATCCATCCACTCCTCCACCACCCATCAGACTTGAATTCGCAGCATTGACGATAACATCAACATCTTGTTCAGTTATATCCCCTTGAAGCAACCGAAGAAGTATTCCATTGATGCCAATCTCAAGCATCTCTTCATCAAACCCTAAACAAATTTTCAATTATTCATTTCAAAATTTTGTATGATCTTTTTTAATAAATTCTTCAGTATTCGTATCGAATTTGCCAAGTACGTCTACGCGCCAAAAAACTTCGATAATATAGAGCAAAGGCTACACCGAAGAACATTCCACCCAAATGAGCTCCATGAGCGATCCCAGATGGCGTAAAAAGACCTGCAAGATCCATTACTGCCCAAAGAATCGCAGCAGCTATCATCGGTAAAGGCAAGAATCCATATATGTAAACCATCATGAATGGCGCCAGAGTTGCTAAAGCACCCATTATACCATAGACTGCACCAGAGGCCCCGATGGCTGGAGTATATGGATTAGTACTGGTAAAAAAATATCCAATGTTGCCAACAATTCCTGATATGAAGAAGAGCATGAAAAATAGGCGTTTTCCGATCCTGTTCTCAAGACTTGAACCGAAGAAGAATAACGCGATCATATTAAAGAATAAATGTTCGAAATTTGCATGAAGAAATATTGATGTAATAAACATCCAAGGCGCTTCGAATGCAAAAGCTGGGAAGAAAGCAAGATAGATCCAGGAATCAGTGATGTTCTGTAAGACAAAAGCTATGACGCATACAATGATGAATATTAAAGTCCATTTAGGAATATGAATCAATTATATCTCAACACATCATTTCAAGAAATTACAGTAACATCCTTTAAGAGTTATTATATTCGGGTAAGATACGCTTAGAGGGGCCGGTTCATATGAATAAAGTGGACTTAATAGAAGTTGATAGACTAGAAGTCAGAAATCTCATGGATAATTTTACTGATATCCTCATGGCCGGATCAGAAGGAGTTGAGAGATCCCCGTTTGGTAAGAATGAGGAGATGAGACCGGCACCACTTGCGGAACATGGATTCTCTATATTAGTTAAAGTTACAAAAGGAAACATTGAACATTCAATATTAGTAGATACTGGTGTGACTACTGACGGTGTTCTAGTCAACGCAGACCGAATGGAGATAGATCTTAACCAAGTTGAGTCCATAGTAATAACTCATGGCCATGTAGACCACACTGCAGGTCTAATGAATGTCTTGAAAAAATTATCAAAAAAGGATATACCAGTTGTATTTCATCAATCTGCTTTTGTTAAGCGGTGGGCGATATTTCCTAACGGCTCTCGAGTACGCCTTCCAGGTCTAGATAAACAGGAGCTTATTGATGCAGGAGCCAAAATCATAGAAATTACTGAGCCTTATCTAATGGCTGAAAACCTGATGCTTGTCTCAGGAGAGATCCCCAGAGTTACAGATTTCGAAAAAGGATTACCTATCTCTTATGTTGAAGTTGAAGGAAGACTGGAAAAAGATCCGCAAATCAAAGATGATATGTCGATAGTTTTCAATGTGAAAGGAAAGGGGCTTGTTATAATCTCCGGTTGTGCACATGCTGGAATAATAAACACCGTGAAATACTTGAAAGAATTAACTGATACGAAAATTCATGCTGTAATGGGTGGTTTTCATCTTACAGGAAAAGCGTTCGAACCAATAATTGATAGGACTATAGCTGAGTTAAAGAAATTCGAGCCTAGCATGATTGTTCCTTCTCATTGTACCGGATGGAAAGCAATCAACAAGATATATCAAGAGATGCCCGAATCCTATGTTCAAAATGCTGTAGGAACAAAATACACTTTTTAGATCCACTTTTCTCAATTTTTAGCGTACAAGCTAATAATATCATATCTTGGTTAGTATGAAGAATTTTTAAAATTCTTTGAGAATCTTCAGTTTAATATTCATCTATTCTTCCATACTGGATTTCTCTTCTCTAAAACAGCTTTCATTCCTTCCTCTGTATCTTCAGATGTTGATGCGAGTGTAAATAGATCTTTAGCATAATGAAGTGCTTTGACATAGTCCATCTCGCCCATCGTATAGAAGGCTGGTTTCCCAATGTTGTAGGCCAATCTACTGTTTCCAGTAATCTTCTCAGCAAATTCTATAGCACCCTCAACATGTTTGCCATTTGGCACGATCTTATTCACCAAACCGAACCTTTCAGCTTCCTTAACATTAATTGGATCGGCTGTGATCAACATTTCCATCGCCTTCTTTTGTCCGACGGCTCTTTGTAAAGGTATCATGGGAGTCATACAGAAAATACCAATATTGACTCCTGGAGTCTGGAATACTGCATCTTCAGATGCTACAACTAAATCACACGCTGCAACAAGGCCACATCCAGCAGCTGACGCGTAGCTATGCACTGCAGCGATTACGGGTTTACTCATTTTCACAATTTCTTCCCAAACTCTTACTGATTTTGTTAGCAGCGCCCTCCTTTGGAGAGGGTTTGCCGCCATCAATTCTTTCAAGTCGTGACCACTACAGAATATTTTACCAGTTCCTTCGATCACAACGGCACCTAATTCATCTGTATTTTCAATCTCCTCGAATCTATCAAGTAACGCATCGATCATAGGTTCATTTATTGCATTCAATACTCGAGGTCGATTAAGTGTTAAAAGAGCAACGCTGCCTCTTCTTTCAAATTTAATCGGCTGATCTTCCATTATAATCCCCAAGAGTTCAATCAATAATACTCTATAAAAGATTGAGTAAAATTAAGTGACTGATAACCAAATTATAGATTTCGAAAAAAATTGACTTAGCTTTGATTAAATAATACATCTTTTATTCAATATAGAAAAAACTTACATTATCTTACTATTTCAAAGAAGAATTTAGGGGAAACATGAATTAGGTTTTAGAAATTGATCTCTATAGTTACTCCGCTACTAAACGAAAAGAATTATGTCAAACCTTTCCTTGAGAACTTAAAACTGCTCTATGGAAATTTTGAGCTTATTCTTGTTGATGGAGGAAGTTCAGATGGAACTGTTCAAGAGATCGAAAATAACCTGCACAAATTTCCTAAAAATGTTAAACTATTCAAAACTGAACGGGGCCGTGCAAATCAAATGAATAAAGGTGTAGAGGAGGCGATTGGGAACATTCTTTTGTTTCTCCATGTAGATTCGTCTATACCAAATGACTCCATTGGTCTCATTGAGAAGAATATTCTAGATAGAAAAATTGTTGGTGGAGCATTTATTCATAAATTTTCAAATGAAGACGTATTTCTAAGATTTTTGAATACATTTGGATATTTACGATCAAGTATATCCAAAATTTTTTTTGGAGATTATGGAATATTTCTCAGAAAAGACATTTTCCAGAAAATTGGTGGATACGATAACATTCTATTCCTTGAAGATGTCGAGCTCTGTAGAAAAGCTAAGAGATATGGAAAACTCATTCAAATAAAACAAAATATCATTACCTCACCAAGAAGATTCATAAAAGAAGGAAAATTGAAACTAACGATCGCTTTCATACTAGCTAATATTATGAATTACTTGGGTTTCAGACCCAAATTTCTTTTGAGATATTTCGTTTAGTGAGCGCATTAAAACATGGAAATCAATCTAGACTTGCCATATATGACTAAGGATTTACCTGGTGTCGGTGGACGGTTACGGTTGACACCTGGACATTTCATAGTTGAGGAGATACCACTATACGAACCTAACGGCGAGGGAGCACATCTATACATCAATATAACGAAAGAAGGCTTGACAACAAAAGAAATACAAGAAAAACTCGCTGTCATATTTAACTGTCCAAACAGCGACATTGGCTACGCTGGTTTAAAGGATAAACATGCACGTACTACACAGACCTTCAGTGTATTACTCGGTAATGTCGATAATGATTCTATCAATGATACAGTCAAACAGATTAAGGGTCATTTACCTGTGACTATTAATTGGGCAAAATTACATAGAAATAAACTTAAACCAGGACATCTTCTAGGCAACCGTTTTACTATCAAGGTAACAAATACGAATCTAAATGCTACAAAATCCTTGGAATATGCTCAAGAGATTGCTGAACATCTAAAAAAAAATGGTGTTCCAAACTTTTTTGGACCACAACGTTTCGGCTTTGATGGGGAAAATATACAAAAAGGAGTTAAAATTATTCAAGGAAAAAACTTAGGTGTAGACCCATGGTTAAGACGTTTTTTAATCTCCAGCTATCAAGGCTATCTATGTAATCGTTACTTGGCTAATAGACTGGAATCAGACAATTACTATCTTATTTTGATGGGAGATATTGCAAAGAAGTATTCAACTGGTGGTTTGTTTCAAGTTGAGGATCCACAAAAGGAACAATTACGTTATGAAAATCATGAGATCAGTTTTACATCACCAATATTTGGCTCAAAGATGTGGGACGCTACAGGACCGGCTGGAAAACTTGAAGAGGAGATACTAAACGAAGCTGGAATTACTCTTCAACAATTCGATTATTTAAAAATTAAAGGAACACGAAGACTAGGCAGACTCCTTATTCCTGACCTAAATGTGAGTTTGGAAAATCAAGATTTGTTAGTTGAATTCTTTCTCCCTAAAGGGGCATTTGCAACAATAGTACTTCGAGAATTCATGAAAAATGACGAGTAAAAGATAAATTAGAAATTCTAAAGTTGAGTATATAATCAGGACTATTAATGGAGTATCTTATTGGAACAGGTGGATGGGCATATTTCCAAATTCCTGGCATCAAATCCTTGGAAGCATACTCTAGAATTTACAATTTTGTTGAAGTAAATTCAACATTCTATGAAATTCCGTCTACAAATCAAATAGAAAAGTGGAGAAATATTGTCCCTGAAGATTTTCAATTTACGGTTAGAGCTCATAGATCGATAACTCACCAATATAAATTACAACGAACAAAAGAAAATCTGAAAAGACTTGAAGAAATGAAAAATATGTGAAATTCTTCAAGCTGAAATACTTTTGTTACAGACACCCGCTTCTCTTGAAATAACCAAAGATGTGATAGAAAATTTTCGTGATCTATTATCATCTATAGAATTAAACAAATTAAGAATTGCATTAGAGACACGTGGAACAAAAGTTTCAACCTATCCCAGAGAATTATTGAAAAATATGCAAGAATACAACATAATTAACTCTGTTGACTTATTGAAAGGTGAACTTCCAGCATACAAATCGGATATTTTATACTCAAGACTTTTTGGAAAAGGTGAGAAGAATATCTATCAACCTACTGATCAAGAGCTCAAAGAAATCGATATACGAGCCAAAACTGGCAAGTACAAGAAAGTTGTTCTAAGTTTTCATAGTCAACGCATGTATAGAGATGCTGGAAGATTCAAAATCTATAAACAAACTGGAAAATTCCCAAGTATTACAAAAACTACCGGATTATCTTCACTTAGGGAGATTCTGAAAGAAGGCAATATCTTCCCAGCTACAAAAGAACAATTAATTAAACACCATGGATGGAAATTATTCGATTATACTCAAGAAAAAAGGGTTCGCGCAATAGAATTTTTACAAAAGCTTCCATCCAGAGAGTTTCAAAATGTAAATCAAGTCATTGAATTATTACGATCAGTGTCGGGTGAAAATTCTGGAGTCTCTTCATGATAAAATATCTCTAGGAACATGTGGATGGAGCTATAAAGAATGGGTAGGTCCATTCTATGAAAAGCAAGAAAAAAGTATGCTGAAAGCTTACACCAAAATTTTTCCAACAGTCGAAATTGACTCCACATTCTATGCATACCCTTCAAAAGGCACTGTTATGGGATGGAGTAAATATTCACCAGAGGGATTCATATTTTCAGCAAAACTTCCCAAATTAATAACTCATGAAAAAAGACTTGATATAACTCAAGGTACAGAAGATGCGCTTCAGAAATTTACTGAACTCATGGAGCCTCTACAGATTACCAACAAACTGGGTTGCATATTGATACAGCTTCCTCCAAGTTTCGATTATGAACCGAATGAATTGGAGAAATTTTTTAGAATATTGCCTTCAGATTTCAGATTTGCAATAGAATTTAGAGATCTATCTTGGATGAAAGATGAAACATGGAAACTTCTTCGCAAATATCAAATAGCATACACAGTGGTAGATGAACCACTCCTTCCACCGGAAATTCATATAACATCAGATTTTACCTACTTCAGGTGGCATGGTCACGGAACAAAACCATGGTACAACTATCATTATGAAAAACAGGAACTTGAACCATGGATCCCAAAAATAAAAGACACATCAACAAAAGTAGAAAAAGTATATGGATACTTTAACAATCATTATCATGGCTATGCACCTGAGAACTGTCTGGAAGTCCTCGAAATGTTAGGAATTATTACATCCGAACAAAACAAAATCAAACAAAATATTAAAAAATATTTTGAAAGAACTAAAATTAAGAATTTAACTCTAGACGAATTCTAAGATATAGTATAAACTTAATTACTTTTCATAGCATCTCCAAGAAATCATTTCAAACTATACCGTAAGGTACCCACACCAAGCTTGGATGCAGTCTTTAAATGTATAAGACTATTAGTCCCGTTAACACTACCCAAAAGATCACCATGTATCTTGGCTAAATTTCTCTTAAATCTCGGCGCCTTATCTATCAGATCTATCGACGCTTTGTCTACTGCAACAGGATCTTTTCCACCCAATATTCCAATATCTGGAACTAATGTAGCCCCTGAAGGCGTACAGCAGTCACATAGTTTTGTGATATCTTGAAGGAAATTTATGTATACAATCTTGTCTTGATCAAACCGATCTACAATTGCTTTAGCTGCATGAGCTAAATTAACTTGGAATCTCGTCTTGCCGCCTCTTGGTAGATGTAGTGCTCCTTCTGTGCATGCGAAAAAACAACTATTACACGACATACATCGAGATAATATCTTGACATGTTTTCCATTCTCGATCTTTAAAGCATTAAACGGACATGCATCAACACACTTCCCACAACCATTACACTCTTTTGCATGGAGTATTACTCGACTCGCAAGATGTTGAGCTGCTTTTGTCTCTTTTGTAGTACAACCCATTGCCAGATTCTTAATCGCTCCTCCAAAACCACTTAGAACATGACCTTTAGCATGAGAGAGAACTATCATAGAATCAGCGTCCAGTATTGCTTTTGCAATTTTTACTTTCTTAATATCACATTGGTCTACTGTCTTTTTCAATTTGTAAGTCATACCAGTATAACCCAGTGGACCATCTGCTATCACTATAGGAGCCATAACAGACTGTCTTGTGAAGCCATTGGCCATGGCAGTCTTGAGATAATCTTTAGCGGTGAATCTATGTTTGGGATATAATGCTGTAGTATCAGTTACGAAAGGTCTACCTCCAGCTGATTTCACTAGTTTCACGAATTCACTCACAAATGGAGGTCTTAAGTAGGTTAAATTTCCATACTCTCCCATGTGAACCTTGACTGCTACTTTATCACCTTTAGAGACAGCGCCATTTACGATGTCTGCATAGTAATCTTCTATTTCGCTCAGAGTATTCTCATTCTTGCTATATTCTAGAAATGTAATTTCTGAAGCCAAGATTTGATCATCAACCTGCGAATTGAGTCTATGCCTGCTAATTCATCTACATATTACTCTCTATTGAAATGAAATCCACCAATCAATAAATATGAGATTAAAAATTTTAAAAATGGATAAGAATTACAGTTTTGTCTTTTCAAAAGTCAATTCTACATTATCATTAACCCAATCGAATGTGGGTACATCTCTTTTGTATCCTCTAAACCGCTCTGCTAAAGCATGTACAACTAGTGGTAAAGCTATTGTGGCTTCAACATAGCATGTTATAGCACTGGCATTGGAACTTATTTTACCCCAGCTCTGAGCCTCCTCAAAGGTGCAACCA
>DAOUZW010000114.1 GCA_030671315.1 Candidatus Bathyarchaeota archaeon | reverse complement strand
ATGATTTAGGACTTAGAATTTATACACCATTATGGGGTCTGGATCCTTCGAAACTACTCCTTGATCAACTTGAGTCTGGACTTGAAATAATCATAGTCGGCACAGCAGCTCTTGGTCTCAACTCAAGCTGGCTTGGTAGAAAACTTGACAAGAATCTTGCTCAAGAATTAGATCGCCTCAAAGAAAAACATGGAGTAAATCCAGCTGGTGAAGGGGGAGAATATGAAACATTTGTTCTTGATGGCCCTCTCTTCCAAAAGAAGATCACAGTCAAGAGATTTCATAAAACGTGGAAGGGAGACAGAGGTCGATTAGAAATCGACGATGCCGAACTCAAAGAGAAAAAAGGAAAGAACAATTCTATTCTATTGTAGCGTGCTTTCTGCGAAGCTCCCCTTCACTTTTACCCAGTCTTTTTATTAGTTCCGCAATCAAACTGTCAAAGAAAATCATAGCGCTTAATTCGAATATCGTTCCAAGTGGTGCTAAAGGTTCATGAACTCCTGTTAGTTGGCGTAGGAAATAGTCTTTCTCTTTCGCAATTTTTGTTCTACCCCTGATTTGGACTACATGATCAGCTATTTTTCCAAGGTCAGAGTTTGGATGTGAAGTAACTGCTATGATTCGAGCTCCAACTTCTTTTCCTATCTCAGCTGCAGTTACTGCTAGTTTTGTAGTTCCGGATCCTGAAATCGCAATTATCAAATCTCCATGACCAATAGCTGGCGTGATTGTCTCACCCATCACATAAACATCAAAATCAAGATGCATCAACCGCATCGCGAAGGCTTTACCTATAAGACCACTTCGACCGACACCAATTATGAGAATGTGTTTGTACTTTGCCCAGAGTAGCATATTGATCATGTTTTCAACTTGTCTATGCGAAATCTTTGAGAGGGTTTTCTCTACGCCTTTAGTAATTTGGTACCAAGCTTGAGTGAAGGTTTTGACCGCCATTTTTCCCCAAAGCCTCTATCTATGACTAAACATCGAACTTTTTATAATTACGGTTTGGAATTTGAGAGCTTCAATTGTTCGGATTTCCTATCCAATCCATCATAAATAGTATCGAGGACAGATGTGATTTTTGCAGTCTTCGCTCTCCCTAACCCCCCTCTTGTATTGAGTTCTGACTCTGTAGCCAAGAAAACGTTTCTAGGGGTTCCAAATCGTCTCAAAAGTTTTTGCGCCAAACGAGCTCCTATCCCCGGCAACCCCTGAAGCAGAACAATTTGACCTTCACGAATTTGGCCATATTTGGGCTTCTTTACTATAACTGGTGGTCTAGAACGAACCTCAGGAGGACGCTTGGCAAGAATCCAAATAAGCTCAGCCGTCTCCTCAGGATCTCTAGTAAAAAAAGTGCGTATTCCATAGCCAAAAGATAGGGTGATCAAAGCACCCCAAAACACTTTTGGATTTTTCATCTTTTCTAATACTGAATTAAGATTACCTTCAACGATTATTATTGCGAATTGATATGCTTGTCCCAATCTGTAGGCCTGATCAAAAAGTCTTCCCGAATATAGTGATGAAATGAAATCTCGAACAGTTTTTCTCTCTACAGCATATTCTGCAGCAATATAGTCCCCCTCCTCAAGCATACGATAATCCAGGGTCAAACCCAGCTTCTTAAGACATGTGGGAACATTTGGTCTCTCCCGTTCATCGACAACCACCCTTACCAAGACGCATCAACCATAATCTTACTCAATTCACTTCGAAATATAGATCTCTCGAATCCAACCTATATAGCGACGATAAAGACATTATATATTAAGAAATTTTTATCTGCTGAATAATTCAAGGAAGACGTGCTATAGATATTTTAACCCTGATTAGGTCTGATTCTATTTCAGAAAATTCCTTACAAGCTTCAATCTGGACCGAAAAACCGATTCCATAATCTTCTTGGCTAAATCTTCTTTACCTTTCAATGGACCTTCAGCCTTTTCAATATCAATAGCATAGGAATTGTCACTTTCAATTAAGAAGCAAACTGTAAGCAGTTCCTTTCCAATATTAGATTTTTGAGCCCATTCAGATTCAATATTCTTTAACCGCTTCCGCGTCAAGGGGTCTAAATCTTTGGATTCTTCCATTTGTGTGTAGAATATCTTCAGATTTCTTGGCTTTATATGAATTAATACAAATTCTAGAAGGCCCTCCACTTTACCTAACTTCGAAAGGAAAACAAGAAAAGTTCTCACAATCTCTTCCGTTGGAGTAATTATTCCTTTTTTCAACAAATTCGATTTGTTCGACGTTTCACCTTGATTAACCGTCTTTAGGATCATATACCCATCAAATGTAAACCCTTGACTGGAAAAATCCTTAGCATATTTTCTAATCGTCTTAATCTTAGCTTTATTAACCAATGCATCATCTGTGAAAGCGAATTCTACTTCACCTTCTGAACCTTCAGATGCCAAACTTGAAGCTGCTAAAATCTTATCAGCAAAACTGGATGTATCAAATTTATTCACGAGTATAGTCCGCCTTGTCCAAACTATTGCAGTAATGTGATATTAATTCCAATATATCTGTATTATAGCACACTAACCAATAATCTAATTTCTCTAAGAAGACGATAGTATTTCTATATACACCAAAGATAATTGGCCGAAGGCACCCTCGATGGATCCAATCCTAAATGTTCCTCTATTCCTTTTCTCAGTCGTAATAATATCCCTCTCTGGTGTAATGATGCCTGGACCCGTAATGGCCATTACTATAGCAAAAGGAAGAAAAAGTGGAAACGCAGGTGCTTTGATAGCTCTCGGTCATGGAATAATAGAGATCCCATTGATGGTCATAATCTATTTGGGATTTGCACAATTTTTTACTGATGAAATAGTGAGAAGACTCATCGGACTGATCGGCGGTTTGATGCTTGGCTACATGGGGATTCAGATGTTCAAAGTAAGAGATCATACAGAATTAGAAGGAAATGATACTGGATTTAACTCAATAATATCAGGAATTATTACAACTAGTGCAAATCCTTACTTTTTTCTTTGGTGGGCAACAATTGGATCAGCGTTAGTCCTCAATTCAACCATATTTGGGCTTACAGGATTTCTATTATTCGCGGTTGTTCACTGGTCTTGCGATTTTTTCTGGGATCTCTTTGTATCAAAAGCAGTCTATAGATCTCGAGGCTTCTGGGATAAGAGAATACATAGGATCGTATTTGGCGTATGCGCATCTATCCTAATATTTTTTGGATTGTGGTTTATCTATTCAGCTATGAGTTAAGCTGAGAAACAGTCATTAATCATATAAAGGCAGCAGTATGTCAAATTTTATTCAAATTCTTTCAGAGATAAGAATGTTATATCAAGATTGAAAACAAGAGTTGTACTAAATTGGAAATTATTGAATACCTTGATCAACCTAAATTCGAATTTGTGTCAGACGTTTTAGGGCGTGTATTGATTAATGGAAAAAACATGACTTTCTTCATAGTTGAGATTCCATTTGGCAAAAAAGTTCCTTTACATAGTCATCCACACGAGCAAATGGGGATCTGTCTAGCAGGTGAAGCTGAATTCTCGAATGGAATAGAGAAGAAATTAGTTCAAAAAGGAATGGTCTACAGATTTGAATCAAACGAGAAACATGAAGTTAGAACAAAAAGCACTGAGAATTCAATTTTCCTTGATGTATTCAGTCCACCAAGATCGGAATATATCGATATGCAGAAACGTTTCGAATCTGTAAATCTTTAAACTTAGGTCTGGACCTCGAAGATATAACTTGCTAAAAGATCTGACCTAGGATCCAGCTGCGTGCGCTGTGAAGAGTGAATATCAGTTATGTCTCATACGATAGTTAGATGGTTATGGATTATCGCAGGCAGTATTTCTCTAGCTCTCGGCATTATTGGAATTTTTCTTCCACTTTTGCCTACAACACCGTTTCTACTTTTAACAGCTGCTTGTTATGCAAGAGGTTCGGAAAGACTTCATAATTGGCTTCTCAATAACAAATTGTTTGGGAAATACATTAGAAATTATCGTGAAGGGAAAGGTATTCCAGCACGATCAAAGGTGTTAGCACTTACATTATTATGGTTAACAATAGGATTTTCAATATTCTATGTAATTCCCATATTAATAGTACAAATAATTTTGCTGGCTATAGCTACCTTAGTGAGCATATACATTATTTCACTACCAACCTTGAGAACGACATGATTGAGCGTACTAAGAATAACGTTTGTGTTGTAGAGTACAAGTACAATTGATGTTATGAGTAGGATTCGTGCACCAATTTACTAGTATAGAGCAAAGGGGTATTGTCCCTCAATAACACAGCGATAAACTAGTTTTGATCACACAAATCTAAGGGTTCAATTTTGGATGCTCTCACCAGCTAAGGCACACACACAAAGAAAAAAAAATAACAACGACGACGAACGAATATGACTCCCCTTCAGCTCGCCTAAATGTTATGTTAAGAAGTTATAGCTAGCATCATCTTCTATTTTTTAGTGCCTTTTTGTAGCATTATTACTTGCTGATTATGATGATAGAGAGAATGAATAATGAATTCACATAATTTTTTCAAATTTCTGAAGTATAATCTGCAATAACAAGCATCTCAAAATCTTCAGTTGTAAGCTCATCGTTTCTCGAAAAAGCACCAAGCTTTGCACCATAAATATCAATTTTTTTAAAACCAAGTGACTTTAACAACCAT
>DAOUZW010000095.1 GCA_030671315.1 Candidatus Bathyarchaeota archaeon | reverse complement strand
ATCCTATGTATTATCATCGAGTAATCCGTATTTCGCTGAAGGAGAAAAGACCACAGCCTTTGAAATCTGTGAACAACTTCAATGGCAAACTCCAGATAGAATCATAGCACCGATGGGTCACGGAGAACATATATCAATGATCTGGAAAGGCATCAAAGAGCTTAGAGCTCTTGGCCTGATCCAAAATCAAAATGTAATAATGACTGGCGTCCAAATCGAAGGTTACGCATCTTTAGTAGATCAACTTCAAAGAGAAAAAACTGAAAAAATTTCTGCAGGGAAAATGAAAACAATCGCCACTGACCTTGTTATGAAGAATCCTACCCATGGAGATCTGGCAATTCGCTCAATAAAAGAATCAAAAGGCAAAGGAGTTAAAGTAAATGATTCTGAAATTTTTAATGCTCTATCTCTTTTAGCGAGAACGGAGGGTATCTTTGCTGAACCTGCAGCAGCATCCACAATAGCAGGCTTGAAGAAACTTATAGATCTTGATCAGATCGATAAAGACGAGGAAATAGTATGTATTGTAACTGGTGCTGGACTGAAAGATCCATCTACTGCCCGTAAGTTCATAAAGAAAATAAAGACTGTTGATAGAATCATTAGCCAGATCGAGTCTAAACAAATTACAACAAGGCTTGGCAGAACAAAATTCGAAATTCTAAAGATTATTTCAAGTAAGGAGACTTATGGATATGAAATCTGGCGGAATCTTAAACAAAGACTTGGAATCGATTTTGATATATCAAGCGTATATCAACATTTATCCGAGCTTGAGAATGCAGGATTGATCAGAAGGACAAAAATTGAGAGTGTACTGGGAAAACCCAGAAGATGCTACTATTCCTTAACAGACAGAGGCATGGCCACCATAAAATCAGTTAAATAGAATAGTTTAGCCTTATAAATCTGAATTTATTTATCCACTGCAAAATCCCATTACCGTATGCTAATAACAGTTCTTTCAAAAAACATTTTCATATCGTGCGAAATTGTTGAGGACTCGAATATTTAATTGACTGTTTTTCGTTAGGCTCCCATCTCTTCGCAAGTCGATTTGTGATCTTGAAGGATGGTAGGAAAGCTATCAAAAGTCCAGTTAGAGACGCTAATGTTGCAGTTAATATCGTAAGTAAATATCGTGAATGTTCGATGAACAATACCACATTCAACTCATGC
Source organism: Candidatus Bathyarchaeota archaeon (assembly GCA_030671315.1). Classification (GTDB taxonomy): domain Archaea; phylum Thermoproteota; class Bathyarchaeia; order 40CM-2-53-6; family RBG-13-38-9; genus RBG-13-38-9. Next base: position 4,154 of record DAOUZW010000095.1, on the reverse strand, counting down.
AATATGAGATATGCGAAGCTGATGACCCAAACAACGAATAGTGGAAGAAGTAATTTTTTATTTATCGATCTTTTTCTTGCAATGATTGCTATAACTGATATTAAAATCGCCCAAGGAAAAATGTAAAAGAATCCAATGATTGCCGATCCTACGACTATCGCGGCAATTGAACCAAATGGTCTAATTGTGGACAATTCAATATATAACGTGTCTACTATGTTCATGCCAAATGTAAACGGCAATCCCAATTCTCTTTCAATATTTTGTGGGCCATTTAATTCATCATATACTAAAGATGTTGAACTGTTGAATGTACTTGCGAGTTTTTTGAATTTCAACATGCTCTGACTAATTGCCATACTCTCGGTTTGACTTACAGTAGGATTATACGTTACATCTCCTGGCCAAACAGATTTTATTTGTATTATTCCTGTAACATTAGGATACCAATAATACTCGTAATTACCAAAAATGTCTGTTTCAACTTCCGCTAATGTATTCCATTTTTGACCGCTAACTCGATATTCAATAATCACTTTTGTTTCTCTAGGTGGGTCCAACTTGCCTTTAATTATGAGCTGACCGGTAGTCATGAGATACACGTTGGATACATCACATGACAGTTGGGAGTCACGTTTCTGATTCGTAAAGACTGCCGTAAATTGTTCTGGTTGATGTATTCGAACTGGCCATATTATCTCAGGAATTTCAACACTCTTCCAATGATCTAAAAAGAATTCCTCTAAAGATGAAGTAGATTGTATACTCGCTTTTATTTGAATAAGAGAATTTTCTTCAACCCAATCATAGGCAGTTTCATTAGATCTTACAGAGATCTCAATTTCGTTGATTTTATAATTCAAAGATGAATTCGCTGGTAGACCTTCACTGGAAACAATAACTTTGTATAGTTTTCTCCAGTTTGCATGAACAGTTTTTGGAGCATCCATCAATACGAAAGTAGAATTTTCACTTACACTTATGTCTCCAGACCAACTTTCAAGAATATATTTAATGTCTCCATCTTCATGATCAATAACCATAGGTAGTTGAACTTCTTCTCCTTCATCATACCATCCACTTACATCTACATCTGGGTTCAATGAATCGACTGTGAGTAAAAACTCTCTTGAGTATTCCGCTGAAAGCTCAACATTAGAATCGAGGCTAATTGTTCGAGGGTTCTTATCAACGCCGTCTGACCATTTATTAAATCCAAAACGTATACCATCAACTTGAGAAGTTCCATTCTCTATAGATATTGTGTGGGGTCCTTCATTCAATATACTATCAAATTTGGAATCATCTATTTTTTCAAAACGAAAACCATCTACCCAAAGAGATTTGATCTCAAGAGGCGCCATTACTGATAGTTGATAACCTTCACCTTTCAAAAACCACGTCGAATCCAACTCTTTCTGCTCAAGAACTGCATAGTCATTCAGACAAAGGGAGTGACCAAAAATGATGTCACTCTTATTTTTAGTATTCATATAAAAAATGTTGAAAAAATAATCCTTTGATTCAGTTACACCTAATGTCCAGAGTTCATTCCAACCTGAAGTAGGATTTATTGTATTGTGGACGACATAGAGTTTCATGATTGAAGAGTCAAGCTTTAATTTTCCCTCATGGCTTACGATGAATAAACTGGGGCCTGTGGCAAAAAGTCTGTTGTCAATCTTCCCAGAAGGAATAATTGATATTTTATTCTCAAATGTTTTTTTTGGCTTAACAAAGTCATTTGTAATGAAGGTTTTTCCTTGGAATGTCATCTTCTGATAGGTTGCTGATGTATATTCAAAGATTTTTACATCAAAACTCGACGAACCATTTGTCAAAAATAAAAATCCTATACGAAAATTCGATTCGGTAACATTGACTACAAAGATGACGTCCACATTATTTTCCGTCCAGGAGATGTGTTTCCATGGAAAGAAAAAGAATTCTGTCCCAGAAATCTCAATTATCCCACCTTTTTCAGAGATGGATATTTTATCTCCTATATAATTTTCACCAGCAATTTCGAATTTTGGAATCTCCATTTCATCTGTTAGTAAGTTCGAAGAAAATGAGTTGATATTGTTTTCATCTGTGCATACTGCGTGTTCCACGTTAAAGGAAGACGTTTGTACTACTAGTGTCAAAATAATTAGTATTGATAGCACATTGAGATTTCTTCTTTTACTGTAATTTTTGAACATAATTTTTTTTTCTCCAAATAGCACATGCTATACCCTAGATCGGATCATCCGTGCGCATGGTTTGCTGTTTATGTATCAATACCGCATACATTGATGTCTCAAAAATGGTTTCATAGTTTAAATCCTTCACAGCAAACAGTTAGAGTCGCCAATACAATTTCATAAACATCTATGATCTAGATTACATGAATTTCGAATATTGGACACTTCAAAATTAACAAATATCCAAATATAGGCCACAATTGCTTAGAATTTAAGGTAGAAATGGTTTGATTATCTGTAAAATCGAACTCTAAACCATATATCCATGTTCCGTGCAAATCTTAAATCGAGTTTTAACAAAGTATTGTGGCGGTTAAGATAGAAAATGCAGCTCATTTCGACTGGGGTAAAAGGTTTAGATGAATTACTTGGAGGAGGTCTTCCTAAAGGAAAATGTGTTCTTGTGGTAGGCAGTCCAGGCGCAGGAAAAACAATTCTTCAAATGCAGTTTTTGACAAGCGGTGCAAAAACTGATGAGCGTGGGTTATATGTGGCGATGGATGAAACTCCTGAACAAGTCAAAACTAACTTGTCTTCATTTGGATGGGATATTGAGGGACTAGAAAAAAATGGTAAAATTCTCTTTTTAGATGCTACAATGCTAAGGCAAGGAGGGATCCGAAGAAATAATGTTCTTGTTTATTCGAAATTCGAAGACTCTTCAGAGCCTAAAATTACGGTTAGATTTCTAGTTGAGACTATTACAAAAATTGTTAAAGAGGAAGATATACAGAGAATTGCGGTTGATCCTGTAACTTCGATTATGCTTCGATATGATGCGACATTCAAAAAGAGAAGAGCATTGTTGACGTTTTTTGACTCTTTAATAAATTCAGGTTGTACATCGCTTGTAAGTACCGAATTGAGAACTGGTATGCTTAGCCGATCATTTCAGTTGGAAGAATTTCTCTCCCAAGGAGTGATTCTTATGCATACCATGGTTAATGCAGGAACGGTTGTACGAGCTATTCAGGTGGAGAAAATGCGGGGAATAGCACATGACGCTCAACTTAGGCCTTACCAAATAACGTCAAAAGGAATAGAAGTCTATTCAAAAGATCGCGTATTTGAAAGTCAGCAGAGCTAGTGCATTATTATTTCGGTTTATGTGAGTTTCTAGTTCTAAAGATAATGCCTTTATCGCCGTCTATCCTGAAATCGGTCCATCTCTCAAGATGTTTCTTTTTCATTTTCTTTATGCGTAATTTTCTCTGATATTCGCCAGCTTCATCGGTAGAAGATAATTCAATTACGCTGTCGCAGATGGCCTCTATGGCGTTAAGGCCTTTCTTATCAATTGCTGATCCTATCGTGTAGAAAAATCTTCCATTAACACCTTTGGTTTTAGCACTTACTGAATGAATGAAATTAGCGATGTACTCATCTCTAAGCATTGTAAATAATGGCGTTAATGAATCTAAGAAAACATCAGTATCTTGACCTAATTCTTCAAGACAAGTAGAAAGTTGTACACCGAGTCCAGTAAGGTCGCTCATCGACGAGATCTGATGTTTTTCAGAAGACTCTTTTCCGCCAGAGGCTGAATAACAATCTATAAAGACTAATTTTGAAGATTTTTCATATTCATCTAGATCAGGTTCAAAACTCTTTAGATAATCTCGTATATTGGATGGAAAATCTAAATTAGCGATAAAAATACAGGGTTTTCCATTTCTTAGACTATTAATTAGAAAATGTGTAAGTAAAACTGTTTTACCTGATCCAGGTAATCCTGATATCATAATTGATGAGGATGACGGAATCTCGCCACCAGCCATTTTATAGAAATATTCATAATCATACTCACGGAATCCTTTTTTTCTTTTTCTGAAAAGATTCAAAGTTAATAATGATGATGTTAGAATGATGAGTATCAACAATATGGAGTTTATCATCCAAGGTTTGACG
>DAOUZW010000053.1 GCA_030671315.1 Candidatus Bathyarchaeota archaeon | reverse complement strand
CCAACAGATTAAGGTGATTCGTAAAAATAGTGAGAAGACTGTTGAGATTCTAGAAAGACCAAAACAAATGAGAATAGAATTGGGCAAAGCTGAGGAACGGATAAAGCAACTAAATGCACAACTAGAAGAAGTGAATCTGCAGTTCAGCAGGATGAGAGGTAAAGATGAGTTCAAGGAACTAGAAAAAGTTCAGACAGATATTCAAGAGATTAAGATAGAACTTTCAAAATTTCTGGACCCTTTTAACAAGCCCCTGCGGAAATTAGTCAAGTCAGTCAGTGAGGAGAAAATTACACTACGTCCTGAAAGCATGGTCACCCTTCGACACTTCGTTAAAGATCCTAATTATGCAGTTCTTGAGAGCAATGACCTGACTCAGGTATCATTACTACTTCACGATGTGAAATATTTACTTGAAGATGGCAAGATCACAATAGATAAGAAAAAAGAAAAGAAAGTATTGGACACAATTAAACTTGTACAAGATGGCTTCCTTGAAAGAATACATCAAGAATTCGAACATCTCAGAGAAAAAGAGAAACGGCTTATGTCAACATCTGAAGCCAGTAAGTTTGCTGAAAATAACCAGAAATTAGACCTCTCAAAAAGAAAGATCGAAAAGGAAATTGCTGAACTAAAGCAATCGAGTTTAGGATTTGAAGTAAAAATATCCGAACTCCAAACTGATCTTGGGGAGCGATTACATATGCTAGAGGAAAGGATACGGGCTTTACTTGGGGCGAACATTTCCATACTAGCTAAGTGAACTTTTAAACAATATCTGCATGGTAGCTTTGAAGGGATTTGACAACTGATTTGCCCTCACGGTAGGCTGCAATTCCTTTAGCGGCAGCCAAAGCAGCCTGTAACGTTGTGATATAAGGTATCCTATGTCGAATAGCTGCCTTGCGTATGTATGAATCGTCATGTATACTCATTTTTCCAGATGGAGTGTTAATGACGAGTTGAATATCACCATTCTCTATGGCGTCAGTGATATTTGGCCTACCTTCATGCTCTTTGAGTATGACCTGTGATTGGATATTTTGGCCCTCTAGGAAAGTGTGTGTACCCACTGTGGCCCTAATATGGAATCCAAGGTTCGATAGTTGTCTTGCTACTTCTAATACTGCAGGGCGATCGTTTTCTGAGACAGTAATAAGGACAGTGCCTTCAGTTGGAAGGGGCAAGACCGCCTCTTGGGCTTTCCAAAAAGCTAAGCCAAACGAATTAGCGATGCCAAGTACTTCGCCTGTTGATTTCATTTCTGGTCCAAGCACTGGGTCTACTTCAGGGAACGCATTGAATGGAAAAACAGCTTCTTTTACTCCGAAATGTGGGATATGACGGTTCTTCAAATTGAGGTCTTTAATTTTTTTACCAAGCATAAGTTCTGTAGCTAAACGTGCCATTGGAATATTGCACACTTTAGAAACCAATGGAACCGTTCTAGAAGCACGCGGATTAGCCTCCAGTACATAAACAACATCTTTACAGATGGCATACTGGATGTTCATAACTCCAACAACATTGAGTTCTCTTGCAATGCGTTTTGTATATTCTTCAATTGTGTCAATATTTTTCTTGGTTAAACTTACTGGAGGTATGACGCATGCAGCATCACCGGAATGGACACCAGCATATTCAATATGTTCCATTACGGCTGGAATGTAGACATCTTGTCCATCTGAAAGTGCATCGGCCTCAGTCTCAATAGCGTTTTCTAGGTATCGGTCAATGAGAATAGGTCTGTCTGGAGTGACCCCAACAGCTTCGGCAACGTATATTTTCAATTCTTCTTCGTCGTGTACAATTTCCATTCCTCGTCCTCCTAGCACGTAGGATGGTCGAACCATAAGTGGGTAATCGATGCGTTCTGCCACAACGAGAGCTTCATCTAGACTGCTAGCGATACCTGATTCGGACATGGGAATTCCGTATTTTTTCATCATTTGACTGAACCGACCACGGTCAGAGGCAATATCTATAGAGTTGACAGTTGTACCCAGAATCTTTACTCCGGTTTTTTCAAGTTCTGCCGCAATATTAAGCGGTGTCTGACCGCCGAACTGGACTATAACCCCAAGGGGTTTCTCCTTTTGATATATGCTCACCACGTCTTCAACAGTGAGTGGTTCGAAGTAGAGTTTATCGGATGTGTCGTAATCGGTTGAGACAGTTTCTGGATTGCAATTGACCATAATAGTCTCGTAGTCTAAATCGCGTAAGGCGAAGGCAGCATGAACACAGCAATAGTCAAATTCAATGCCCTGCCCGATACGATTTGGACCACCACCAAGAACCATAACTTTGGGCCTTTCACTAACTGTGATGCGATCTGATCCATTGTAGGTAGAATAGTAATATCTCGCATCTTTAGCACCACTCACAGGTACAAAGTCCCATGCTTCTATAATCCCTAATTTCGTACGATTATCACGGATTTCCTTTTCATTGACTTCGAGTAACTTTGCCAAATATTTATCGGCGAAACCGTCCTTCTTCGCGTTTATGAGTAGCTCATCAGGTAATTTCTTACCTTTGTATTCGAGAATCTTTTCTTCTAGTTCTACTAACTCTTTCATCTGTTGAATGAACCAAGGTTTGATGTAGGTCTTCCGATAAAGTTCTTGAATATCAGCGCCTTTTCGAAGCGCTTCATACATGATAAATTGACGCTCGCTAGTTGGATAAGTAAGACTTTTCATTAATTCGTCTAGTGATTTCTCATTGAAGTCTTTGGCAAAGCCAAGTCCAAAACGTCCATTTTCTAATGAGCGAATCGATTTCTGAAAAGCTTCTTTGTAATTTTTACCTATGCTCATAACTTCGCCAACGGCACGCATCTGTGTTCCCAAGCGATCTTCAGCATCGCGGAACTTTTCAAAGGCCCACCGAGCGAACTTAACTACAACATAATCACCGTAAGGTGTGTATTTTTCTACAGTACCATGTCGCCAATACGGAATCTCGTCAAGAGTTAATCCTGCTGCTAGTTTAGCTGATATTAGTGCGATTGGAAAACCAGTAGCTTTTGAAGCGAGTGCTGAGGATCTGGATGTTCTCGGATTTATTTCGATTATGACTATGCGACCAGTTTTTGGATCATGGGCAAACTGAATATTTGTTCCGCCAATTACGCCAATTTTCTCAACCACTTTATAGGAAAGCTGCTGAAGGCGATCTTGCAGATCTTGATCAATGGTTAGCATTGGTGCCGTGCAATAGGAATCGCCCGTGTGTACCCCCATGGCATCCACATTTTCTATAAAGCATACTGTTATCATCTGGTTCTTCGAGTCACGAATTACTTCCAGTTCCAGTTCTTCCCATCCTTCGACTGATTCCTCAATAAGCACTTGTCCAATCAAACTTGCCTTGATACCACGATTGGCTACAGTCCTCAATTCTTCAACATTATAAACGAGACCACCACCGGTGCCACCCATAGTGTAAGCTGGGCGCACTACAACTGGATACCCTAGCTTTCCGGCAATTTCCTCAGCCTCTTCCACACTATAAGTAATCTTACTCTGAGGCATTTCAATACCTATTTCCGTCATAGTCTGTTTGAAAGCTAGCCTGTCTTCACCTCGCATAATAGCATCAGGCTTGACCCCAATTACTTTTACGTTATATTTTTCGAGAGCACCACATTGAGCGAGGCTTGAACTCAAGTTTAGGCCAGTCTGCCCTCCAAGGTTTGGAAGTATTGCATCTGGCCGCTCCTTTTCAATAATTTTTATCATGGTTTCCAGATTGAGTGGTTCTATATAGGTGGCGTCAGCCGTAGCGGGATCAGTCATGATTGTTGCGGGATTTGAGTTAACAAGAACAATCTCGTAACCTAAAGATCGTAAAGCTTTGCATGCTTGTGTTCCAGAGTAATCAAATTCACATGCTTGTCCGATTACAATGGGTCCGGATCCAATAATCATAATCTTATGAATGTCACTTCGTCTCGTCATACGCATTCCTTCATCTATTGTTCTGACTACATACTTGAAATGTTATGTTAGCATCCAAACATCCTTACTATATTATTAGAATATTCTATTTGGTCAGTAAGTGCGCTATCTGGCTATAATTGGGATTTAGTGCGCGCTAGCAAAAATATGTTCGAATTTTGAAGAAATTTGGAATAAATTATGGATAACTCTGAAAAACCACTGAATATAATTAGTCCACCGAATAAGGCTATGCTAAAATGATGTCTGACATGATGAATAGAATAAATGGATTTGCGATTGAACTAGTAGATCTAAAAAAGACATTCACCATGGGGAAAATGGTCAAGGTTCATGCTTTACGTGGTGTTAACTTGAAGGTTAGGAATGGTGAGATAGTTTCTATTATAGGGCCTTCAGGTAGCGGAAAATCTACTATACTTAATTTGTTGGGTGCCTTAGATAGGCCTACCAGTGGAAAGATAATCATTGATGGGATAAATATTGCAAGGCTCAAGGATGAGGCTTTATCTAGATTTCGTAACAGAAAGATTGGTTTCATCTTTCAATCCTATAATCTGATCAACAGATCTACAGTTACAAAGAATGTTGAGTTGCCTGCAATAATAAGAGGAATTCCAAAGACAATCAGAAGACGGCGTGCCATTGAGTTACTTGATTTAGTTGGTTTACGTGGGAAAGGCAATAGAAAGCCTACAGAGCTCAGCGGAGGAGAACAACAGAGGGTTGCAATAGCGAGAGCACTTATCAATGAACCCACATTCATTCTTGCTGATGAGCCTACTGGAAATCTTGACAGTAAAACTGGTCAGGAGATAGGAAATCTTCTCCTTAGAGTGAATGAGGAGAGAAAAACAACAATTGTAATAGTCACTCACAACATTGAGTTGGCTGAAAAGTCAGAGCGAATTCTACACCTCAGAGACGGTATTGTAGAAAAAGAGACACCCGGACTAGTTTTCCACAATACCTCTATTGATAAGAATAGTGGGTCTGCCAAATCGATTAATGAATATCAGGAGAAATAGAAGAAATCATGACGAGCATTTTTGAACTGATCAGATTATCATTTGCTGCCCTCAAAGAACGAAAGCTGAGATCAGGTCTTACAATAATGATGGTAATTATGGGAGCAGCGTTGATGACTTCTGTACATGGTCTTGGCGGAGGTATGGACAATTTTTTCACCGAACAATTTGGATCGCTAGGTGCAAATGTCTTAATTGTTACTCCCTCAGGAGGCGGAGGCGGTTTTGGTAGACCGCAATCTTCCAGTACTACGATGAAGCTTACGTCTGGCACTGTTCAAACAATTGAGAAGATTCATGGTGTAACATATGCAGTTCCTTATGTTTCTGGTGTTGCATCTTTGAAGTCAGCTGGTGAAGAGAAAACCATGAGCGTAGTTGGAATAGATCAAAACAAGTTAAAGTATATTGCCCCAAAGATCAGTCTTGAGTCAGGATCATATGTGTCGACTCAGGATTCCATAGGCATATTGTTGGGTTATAACGTGGCTCATCCATCAGATCTAGACAGGCCGTTTGCAAAGAGAGGCCAAACAATATCGATTGAATACACGACAGTAGAAACTGAAAGGGGAACCGAAAAAACTGAAACAAAGAGTTTTCAAGTGAAAGGAATAATCGAGGAGCTAGGCAACCTTCAGATCGACAATCAGGCATATATTTCACCATCAGCAGCCAATGCTTTATTCGATAAAGGTGGATCCTATAATGGCATCTATGCAATTACTAGAGATCCTGAAGAGAATGATGCTGTAGAAGAGAGTATTAGAAAGATCTATGGAAAGAATATAGGAGTTACCTCGCCCAAGGCAATAACAAGTACTATACAGGAGTCTCTTGGAGCCTTCACTGGATTCATATCAGCAATAGCTGGAGTGTCAATGTTTGTTGGAGCCGTCGGAATAATTACTACACTCTATACATCTGTTATGGAAAGAACTCGTGAAATTGGTTTGTTGAAGGCCCTAGGATGTGGAAAAAGAAACATACTTTTCATGTTTCTCTCAGAATCTATGACAATAGGTTTCATCGGTGGACTATTGGGACTACTGCTCGGTCTTGGCGGAGCTTATGCCTTGATTGCGATCATGCCTTTTGGAAGAGGCGGAATGTCCTTCACTCCTTATTTTGTACCGATAAATCTTATACAGATATTTATCCTATCATTCACTCTTAGCATTATAGCAGGACTGTATCCTGCCTGGAGAGCATCTAAACTCACTCCCATTGAGGCTTTAAGAAAAGAATAAGAGGAATTAAAATTGACAAACTTAAAACATATGAACTTGATTTGTGTGATCTTTCTAGTTCTCTCAATATCTCTTGTTAATCCGACAACAGATGTTGCAGGACAGCAAACGAGATTAGAAGTTACGGGAGAGCCTACAACCCTGAATGCAGGATTTAACACAACTGTCATCATCACCATCTTTAACGAGTTTGAACCGATATATGACGTCGATGTCAGCGTTAGCTTTCCAGAATCCCAGACGACTACGGTCTCACCCGTGGTAATTGGCGCCAGTAATTGGAAAATTGAAAGAATGGGCATGGGAGAAAACATCACGATCAAACCTCTAATCTTTGTGACCGAGAGCGCTGCAGGGAACGCGTACCCTGCAGATATTTCAATATCATACACAAGGCTTGGCTATATTTCCCCGTCTTCTGAGACTCATACAATAGGATTCTATGCAAAAGGACAGATAATCATGATAGCTTACGATTTCATCGTTGAGGTTGAACCTGCATATGAAGGCAACGAAAGAACAAGAGACAATCCTGTCCTAGCAGATGTAGGATCTATGATTACCGTAACTGGAAGTTTATTAAATAAGGGAAATGTTCCAGCCATGTTTACAAATGTCACAATAATTCCAAACCCCATTCTAATCTTACAACCTGAAAGCACCAGTTATTTAGGGGAAGTCGACCCCAACTCTCCGGCTCCATTCACATTAGAAGTGAAAACAAGTCCCCATACGAAAGATGGAAATCATACAATTCTAATAAAAGTCGAATACCAGGACCAAGAATCAAAGACACATTCATTTGAAAAAGAGTTAACGGTTTACATCTTCAAAACACAGGTACAAGAATCCCAGACCACCTCTGAAAAGATAATTGAGATCATAAGACAGAATCTCCTTTTCGTGATAATCGGCATAATCATTTTCATTTTCCTCGTAGCTCTACTGATAAAGAGGCTATCAAAAAGGGGCGTTGAGTCAGAAGAGTTTCCGGCCTAATTCTCTAAAATCTCCATAAAGCTGGAGGAATATTGTTTTGTGGGTTCTAAAGAAAAGATCTTTA
>DAOUZW010000062.1 GCA_030671315.1 Candidatus Bathyarchaeota archaeon | reverse complement strand
TTTTAAAAAAACAATAATATCTTATGAATTTTTCAAAATATGATGATCTTAATATAATAAATGAATAAAAGCTAACATAAAATATTAGGTTCTGAATTAAAATATACAATAACTTTTGCGGTTTTTAAAATGAAAGAGTACGACTTGATATCCATAGGCACTGGTTCTGCAATGAGTATAGTTGATGCTATGATCACCCAAAATCCAAACATGAAAGTCGCAGTCATCGATAAAGATGAACCTGGTGGAATCTGTCTAACCAGAGGATGCATACCATCTAAGATACTATTGTACCCTGCAGAATTAGTAAGGCAAATCGAAGAAGCTAAAGAATTAGGAATAGACACAGCCATTAAGAAAATCGATTTTAAGAACATAATGGAAAGGATGAGGAAGATAATCAACAAAGATATTGAGATGATACGACAAGGGCTCTCACACTCACCAAACATTGATTATTATCCTAAAAAAGCTGAATTTACAGCTCCATACACAGTGAAAGTTGGAGAAGAACCAATAAGTGCAAACATGATTTTCCTCTGTACTGGCTCCAAACCGATAATACCGAAAATAAAAGGACTAGAAAAAGTAGGCTACCTGACAAGTGATACCATACTCAAAATCAGTGATTTACCCGAGAGTGTAGCAATAATCGGTGGAGGATACATAGCAGCCGAGTTGGGGCACTTCCTCGCTGCCATGGGATCAAAAGTTACCATAATTGGTAGAAATAAAAAGTTTTTACCATCAGAAGAACCAGAAATATCGGTCTTGGCAAAAAAAGTCCTAGAGAAGAATATGACGATCATCACCAGCCATGAAGTTCAGGAAGTTAACTCAGTCAAGGGCAAGAAAAAACTGACTGCTATAAACAGAGAGAATGGAAAGAAAAAGATAGTAACATCAGATGAAATTCTTGTAGCTGCTGGAAGAGGGTCTAACTCGGATATTCTTCATCCAAATTTAGCTGGAATAGAAACGGATGAGAAAGGATGGATCATAACAAACGAATACCTAGAGACATCACAACCAGGTATATGGGCTTTAGGGGACGCCAACGGTAAGTATCTCTTTAAACATGTGGCAAATTTCGAGTCAATGATCGTATATTACAATTCAGTGTTGAATAGACAAGTATCAATGAACTATCATGCTATTCCACACGCCGTATTCACGTATCCAGAGATCGCCAGTGTAGGGATCAAAGAAAATGAGGCGATACAAAGATATGGAAAAGACGGTGTACTCATTGGGATTCAGCGATATGAAGATACTGCCAAAGGCGAGGCCATGGCAGTAAAAGACTATTTCGTGAAAGCAATAGTCGAAAAGAATAGCAGAAAAATCCTGGGCGCTCACATCATCGGTCCATATGCATCAATTCTCATACAAGAGATAGTTAATCTGATGTATACACCCGCGCAAAACATAGACCCGATAACTAACGGAATGCATATACATCCAGCGTTAAACGAAGTTATCGAGAGAGCATTCCGCAATCTAATGTCGCCTGAAAACTATCATCACGTCATAGAACATGAATACAAACTAGTCACATCAAAAGAAGAGATCGTGACCAGAAAATGCCCCAATTGCGGTCGAGAACTATCTTCTAACGCTACATATTGTGACAAATGTGGTAGCAAGACTCAATAATGACCGATACCACAGCTTAGAATAGAGGTCATAGCAATTGAGTGAAGATAAAATAAGCAGGCGTAAATACCTAAAGTATGCAGGTGCAGCCGTGGCAATAGGTGCGGTTGCAGCAGCAGGCTATGGTATTTCTCAATATAACCAACCAGCACCCACGACACCTACAACGACTTCACCCGGTCCGGTAACGGTAACACCAACGTCAGGTAAGAAGAAAGTTAAAATTGGTGGAACGAAACCCTTCACAGGTAATGAATCTGTAGCAGGTTATAGCGAAGGTAACGCAAACAAACTTTGGGCAAAACATGTCAACGAGGCAGGTGGAATAAAGGCTGGAGACGGTAATACATACGAGGTTGAGCTTATTCTATACAATGATGAATGTAAACCAGAAAATGTTCCTAGGCTCTATGAGAAGTTGATTACGGAAGAGCAAGTAGACTTCCTTTTAGGACCGGTTTGGGGACCCCTTGGAATGGCAACGGTGCCAATAGTAGAGAAATATAAAATATTCGAGGCTTATGGAACGGCATCATTTGATCCGAGAGATTTCAGGGATTGGAAGTATATTGTTCATACAATAACCAATGGTACTGAATACATGGCCGCGATAATAGATATGATATTGGAAAGAGTGGTTCCAAAGGATCCAGAAGTTCTAAAGATCTCTGTAACTCATGGTGATGATCAATTTCGAATGACGGCTGGGTCATATGGAAAACAATATGCTGAGGATAAAGGCTTTGATATAGTATTCTACGATACTTACACGTGGCCGGGGACAACAGACCTTACTCCCTTACTTACTAAGGCAAAAGCAGCCAAGCCGACTTGTCATTTCAATGCTGGAGGTTACCCTGATTCAATTACGACAATCAAGCAGATGAGAGAGCTCAATTTTGATGTGAATCTTGTATGGTCAGGTCAAGGTACTGTTTTCCCGCAATACTATGAAGCTCTCGGAAAATATGCTGAGGGAAATGTCTGCTGCACCCAATGGGAAGAAGGTATGGTATACCCACATAATTATGGGCCAAGTCATGATGAGTTCATATCAACCTTTGAACAGGATTATGGTTTAACACCGGACTATCATGCGGGAACTGGTTATCAGCAAGCAATGGTCATACAGAAAGCCATGGAACTATGTGATGACCCGCTCAATTCTGATGCCATCAGAAAAGTTGCAGGCGAGATGGAGTTCCTTAGCTTCTTCGGAAAGTATAAGGTAGATCCTGTTACAGGATGGCAGACAGGTCATAAGATGGGTGTGATCCAATGGCAAAACGGACAGAAGGTAGTCGTATGGCCTATGGAGGCTGACGCTAAAGAACTATTGTATCCAATGGCGAAATGGTCTGAAAGGTAAAAATTTTCTCACCTAAGACTCTTGCACGAGGTCCGGTGATGCCGGACCCCAAATATTTTTAAACGTCCTGATTTATAACGACGTTAAGTTATTATAGCGCGCGCTCAAAAAATGTTATGGCGAATAATTTTAGAACATTAATCGAGAATATGGATTTCTATCGCATAAAATAAAAAAAAACAATTCTTGTGGTGAAATTAAGCCACAAGATTGTAAATCGATTCTGTGATCCTCTCATGGGTTATGTAGAGACAGCACATTCAGCAATAGTACTATGGTTCAAATTTCTATTTGACCTAGTAGAGTTGGAACGCTGGAGATTGAGTTAGGTACGACAATGGTGGAGTTGGTACAAGATACTCTTGTGCTGGAGGTAGAAAAGCAGCTGGCTGAGGAGGTGGTTGAATATATCCAGGTACTGCTGGTGGTTGATAAAGTCCTCTAGCTGGTGGCTGAGGAACAATTACTTGTTGAGCAGGTGGTTGATAATATACCTCAGGTGGTTGAGGAACCATGTAGTTTACTGTTGGTGGCTGATATAGATGTGGAACTAGATATGATTCTGCGGGAGGTAGGTATGCGCCCATGAGTGATGGTCTCGGTCTCATTAAATATGCCATTCATTTCACCACGTTTGAATTAGAAATTCACAAATGATTCATATAAAATGCTAGTCTTCCACTGGAGAAAAAAAATAGAATAATTCAGTAAAGTTAAAACAAAAAATTATACGTGTTATAATACTCGATTAAATAAATCATCAATCTCATAGGGGAATTAAATTTCTGTAACGATAAACGAGTTCATTCCATAAGTTTCTTAGTTGAACAAAGTTGTTCTTTTACTTCATTTAATTCAAGTTCATCTAAACACTTTGTAGTTTGCCATCCAGTCTCCTTATCCCATCCATGCAACGCGTAATATTCATCAAGCATATGGTCAACACCTTCCTTAGATAAAATTCTGTCCTTATTAGGTCCTGAAACGATGGGTTCTTTAAAAAACCGTTCAGGAGGGTAGTCATCAGAACGTTTGAAACCTGCATGAAGTGTGTTAAAGCCTTTTTCCACATTTCGCACTATCTGTCCAGTTCTCATTAAATCATTTCCGGACATTGAAATCCCTGTTGCTGTAGAGAATAACCTTGAAAAATCATCAGGACCGATGAGGTCTTTGTCACTCCATACAGTTGCAAAATAGCAGACTCCCATCATATCTACAATTGCCTTGAATCTTTCAAACCAGAACACTTTTTCTGCTTTGGAATCATAGGAATCTGGTTCTCCAGCTCCAGGTGTTTTATGTGTTTGAAATGCCCCATCAAGATGTCCACCTCCTCTTGCAGAGGTTATACATCCAAGAAGCCATCCTTTATCCGATCTCAATGCTTCGATTGAGTCTTGGCCTTTTATGTGTGAGACATATTTTTCTGATCCTCTACCGATAATTTTTGAGGCTCTCAATGAACCTTCTGCGAGAATTTTGCCTAAACCTTCACGTTCAGCAATCTTATGTAAAAGTGTGGTGACAACATCGGCGTCACCCCAAATTAAATCCAAACCATTCGTATCATTTTTACCAATTATCCCTTTCTCATATAATTCGAATGCCCAGGCAATAGGTGCTGACGAATTATCTAGATCCAATCCAAGTTGATTGCATAGAGTATTAATTTTTAGCAAAGCTTCTCCATCAGTTATATCGATTTTTCCTCCAAAATCCCAATCTACGTTCAATTGGAAACCTTCAGAAATAAGATCGGAGTCTGTTTGTTGTGGAATTCTATATAGATGGCTACAGTGTATTGGACAGTTGAAGCATGCAAGTTTTCTTATCTCAAAATTAGAATTTAATTGTTTTTGACTGACTCTCTTAATTTTCTGAGGATTCCAGTAATCGTCTTGAAAATTTTTTACTCCCATAAACCCTAGTTCATTTGAAAATGGAAGAGCGGCTCGTGTTCCAAGTGATCTTCTTGTTTCAACAGATTTGTTGCTATCAATCTTGTTCCAAATTTTCTCAACTTCATTCATGAATTTCTCTGGTTTGGCAATATTGATGGGTTGTGTACCTTTTACAGCTATGGCTTTCAGTTTCTTAGATCCTAAGACTGCACCGCATCCTCCACGACCTGCGGCTCGAGCTCGATCAACAATTACACATGCAGGCTTAGCTAAGTTCTCTCCAGCCACGCCAATTGAGGCGACTCTTATCGAAAGATCTCCTTGATCTTTTCTCACTATATCTTCTGTTTCCCAAGTAGATCGCCCCCAGAGATGTGAAGCGTCTTTAATCTCTGCATGTTCATCTTTAATATCCAAAAATACTGGTCTGTCAGAAGATCCTTGGATGACCAGAAAGTCGAATCCCGCGAATTTCAGCTCGGGTCCGAAATGACCACCAACATTTGAAGATAAAACTCCGCCCGTAAGAACATTTTTTGTATCAATACTCATTCTACATGAGGCTGGAGCCATGGTTCCAGTTAAGACTCCAGAACTAAATACTAGTAGATTGTCTGGGTGAAGAGCTTGAGTATTAGGAGATACCTGATCGAAAAGTAACCATTGACCAACACCTCTTCCGCCTATGAATCTTTTTAGAAGTTTTTTTGAAGAATCAATTGTGATTTTATTTTTGCTAAGGTCTATTCGAAGAAATTTTCCTATCCAACCATAAGTATCCAAAATTTATTCCACCTTTTCAGCATTGAGTGCTCCTCGTACACAATATTTTACACATAATGGAGACTTTTCATTTTTGCAGAGATCACATCCATTCTCTTGAGAAATTCTTAGATCTGCAGATTTGGGATCAAAAATGATTTTTATTTGAGATATTTTTGGATTGAATTCTTTCTTGAAATGGTATGAACAAGCTATTTCACATGAACGACAAACCGTACATTTTTCAGGTTTAATTGTTATTCTGCTGATTGGAGATTCTTTTTCAATAGTCATCGGCAGTCCTACCGTAATTCATTTAGATGAAATATTTTGAAAGTCATGAATCTTCTGCAATTTCGTATTGAATTGATATTCCATCTTTATCGAACACAGCTATGTTATCCTCTGTTTCAAAAGGATAAGCAACTATCACCATGAACTTGCCATAAACATGATTTAGATCATATGTTGAAGGTTCTAACACACCACTCGGATGAGAATGAGCAACACCAACGATTGAAAAACTGATTGGAAGCATGAAAGGAGAAAAACTCGAAAATCCTTGTCCATGCGTAGCAAAAGGAGGAATAATAACTTCATTTATTTCGATATTTTTCTTAGTAGTTTTTCCCTGAAGCATCAATATGCTCTCTTTTGGGTAAGCCATTTTTGCGTAGCTTAAGATACTATCTATGACAGACTGATTGATAATTAGAATCTTATTCAATCAAGTCAACCTCAAAATATTAGATAAGAAAGGATACATGATCAATCGCGTGCGCTCATTAAATTTCGTTAGACAAGAGATGACAGAAATCGAAAGATCTTTTTCACTTCAATTTATGTTAATTAAACTTCTAATAATAATTGGTAAAATATTTTACAATCAAATTACTCAGAATGTATTTGTGATATTACCGAGCCGATAGAAGATGCTGCGTCTGAAAGCCTACTTTGGATATTAC
>DAOUZW010000178.1 GCA_030671315.1 Candidatus Bathyarchaeota archaeon | reverse complement strand
GTCCAGTGAGGTTTAACAAATTCACCTTGCATATCAATAACCAACAGTGCACACTTCTTAGGGGCGATATCAAATTTGGCGTTTCCTGATTCGTAAGCATTCTTGGCTAAATCAAGAACTTGTTGTTCTGTAAATTTTCCAATGTTCATCTCAAGGTTGAAACAAGTATATTCTTAATAACATTCTCTGCTAGAACAAAACTATCGACATGACCTAAAAAGACTCTAATCACTGGAGTCATATTTTTATGCTGGATTTTCAACAATCTTACTAAATCCAGAGCCAGCAGATTAAGATAACAATTCTTAAATAAACCTGTTGAATTTGGTTTTTAGTAAAATCATGGACCGAATTGGCAATTACTGTATAAAACCGTTTACAAAGCATCGTCAGAATATTGCATTAGTCATAAAGGAAGGATGGCGTAAACATAGCGTTCATGTATTTGTTGAAGTAGATGTTACTGATGCTCGTAAAAAGATTCGTAAACTTTTTGAAAAAACGGGGGAGAAATATTCTTTTACAGGTTGGATTTGTAAATGTGCCGCTCAAACACTACTTAAGCATAAGGATTTGAATGCTTATAGACTTGGCAGGCGAAAATTGTTGTTTTTGACGATGTAGATATAGGCATTCCAGTTGAAAGAATAGTTAATGGCGAACCTAGGCCACTAGGCTATGTGTTAAGAAAAGCAAATGAAAAGACAGTCAGTGAAATTACGAAAGAACTTCAGGCTGTACAAAAAGAAGAAGTGGATGAGTCAACATCTGTTCTTGGTAAAAATCTTACTAGTTTTGAAAAATTTGTATTAAAATCTCCTTTATTTCTAAAAAAACTGTTTCTAGTGTTGTTTAGACGAAATGGTTTGATAAAAAAGAAACATTTTGGAACAATTGGCGTTACAGCAATTGGCATGAAAGGAAAAATTACGGGTGGCGCCATACCCATGGGTGCTTCAACATCTATTCTTGTTGTAGTTGGTGGAATAACAAAAAAACCCGGAGTCACAAACGATGAAATTGCGATCCGTGAATATCTCCATCTAACAATTACCGCTGATCATGATATTATTGACGGTGGACCTCTAGCACGATTTGTTGAGAGATTAACAGAACTAATTGAAAATGTATATGGAATACATGATAACTCAGATATGTAAAAATGGAGGCACTTTTGATTATCTATTCATTTTAAATTCTTCATAATATTCCATGTCAGCCATTTTCCCATTCTTTGGATTGCGATCAGAAATTCCTCAATTAACTAATCTGCATTAATAGAGATTTTTCACTTCGTTCATAACACTATTGAGGATGTTTTCAGGTGTAAATTTTTCTAGATGCCCTGGAACTGTAACAATGGGAATTCCATTATCTTTCAGATAGTTGATAGCTGGAAGCGCTTTCTCTTTAAATTCATTTAGCCTAGAGTGGATTTTTTCTTCAGTATCATCAGAGCGTTGAATGACCTTTGCACCGCATTCACAGCGTCCATCCTTTGGCGGTTTGTATTCAAGATGGTAGACCTTACCACACTCCGGGCATATTCGTCTTTTAATCGTCCTTTTTATTATCCTTTCATCAGAGTTATCTACCAACACAATAAAATCTATTTTAGAATCATGCTTTTCCAATAACTCTAATAGAAATTTGGATTGTTCTGGCGTTCTTGGGTAACCATCCAATACCTGATTACGATGATTCTTGTTTGCAAAATATGATTCAAAAAGTGCATTTGTTATGTAGTCAGGCACAAAGAGACCTTTATCCACAAAATACTTAGCTTTCATTCCTAGAATTACGTCTTCATTATCTGTTCCAAGCCCATGTGAAATTTTATCATCTGGTATGAATCGCTGCCTATCATCACTCCAAAATATTTCGAGATCTCCATCATATCCATATTTATTGAACTTTCCCAAATAACTACGGAAAATATCTCCCGTAGAAAGTTGCTCCAAACCGAATTCTTCTACCAACACATCTATTCTAGGTTGTTTACCTGCTCCACTTTTTCCAGATACAATGACATTTGTGATATTATCAGGATTAACTTCAGACATGATGCCCGGTAAAGAACATTTATTATATAAAGTCAAGCAAGGGCACAAGAAAGCTTTTAAATTGCGATACTATATTATTAACTATAGGAATAAATAAAAATAGGGGAAGAAAATGATAAATAACGCTCGTAGTAAATGTCTAGCAATTTTGCTAGTGATGCTTTTTTTTATTTCTGGTTGCATACCTGCTTTTGGTTCACATGTAAAAAACAACTCTACTGAATTTGCGCCTGGGGAGAAAGCATATTTAACATCCGAATCTGACATCAAGTATATTGAGATAGATCTTGACTTCTCTTACCCAGAAATAGTTCCCTATGGTGACTATGTGATTATACGTTTAAATGAGGCAGATCTCAATAGAATGGATCCTGGTAAGCCAGTATTGCCTGTTAATCTTTCCATTTTTGAATTGCCATTTGGTACAAAGATACTTGATGTGGAATACGAACATTCCACTCCAATAATTTATAATCTTACAAAGAAAATTGCCTTTGGTTCAATGTCTGCAATTGACAATATGAACTCCTATCAACCAAAGACCACTATGGACACGGGGGTGTATGAAAACCCTGATCAATACCCATCTGACTGGATATTCCATCATACTGGCGGAGGATTGTCACATGGTATTCACAAGACATTCTTTGTACTTCGAGTTTATCCAGTCATATATATTCCACTTGATGATCAAATACAGTTTATCCAACATATCGCAATAAATATTAGTTACATGGAACCTGAAGAACCTCTTTTAGATGAAAGCAGCATCTATGATCTGTTG
>DAOUZW010000146.1 GCA_030671315.1 Candidatus Bathyarchaeota archaeon | reverse complement strand
TCTTTCTTAGTTCCTGTTGACAATCTAATAGGTGTTATAACTACATTTAAGGAAGATCTACAACCTTGTGAAGAATCTAGTAAATTCTTAGAGGGAAGCGAGTGTTGTCAACATATATTTTCTCATGATAGCATCTCATCTTCAATGTATATCATTGAAAATGATTTCTTAACACAAATTCTAACTCAAAAAGAAATTAAAACCAGTTATAAAGAACTAAATATACAAAAAACCGAAATAAAGGATTGAACAAAATGGCGAATGTATTAATTGTAGATGATTCGAAATATTTGAGGCTAATGATAAGCAAAATCTTGAAAAAGCATGGTCATAGCGTTGTTGCTGAAGCCGAAACAGGTGCGGAAGCAATCGAGCAATATAAAAAGTTTATGCCAAATGTTGTGACAATGGATATCGTCATGCCAAAGATGAACGGTCTACTAGCAATGAAGGAAATTTTTGAAATGGATCCAAAAGCAAATATCGTTGTGGTTACAGCGTTAGGACACGAACCCCTAGTTCGACAGGCGTTGAAATTAGGAGCTAAGGATTTTGTCATTAAACCCTTCAAGGTTGACCAGCTAGTCCAAGCGATTGAGAATGTCTTGATTTAATTCTCAAAATTATTAGCAACAAATTAATAAGAAGGGTCTAATATATGGAAGATTTAAAATCTGAAGAATTTCAAGAAGTTATGTTGTCAGAGCTATCTGAACGCATTGAGGAATTGAATAATGGGTTAATGGCTCTAGAGAAAGATCCCACTAATAAAGAGGCTTATGATGATATCCTTAGAACACTACATAGTTTGAAAGGACTCTTTGGACTATCGGGCTATCCCCAACTAAGCTCATTAACTCATAGCATGGAGAATTTAATGACTTCAATAGATAGTGCGAGACTCGATAAAGTAATTTTACTACTTTTCCAGTACAGTGATGAGTTACGAAGATTAGCTTCTTCATTACAAGGAGGTAAAACACCTGAACTTCTTCGTTTTGATCAATTGACACAACAATTAGCTTCTTTCGACGAATTCATGGTCAATTTAGGGAATAAACTCGGAATCAAAGTTTTATTCAGTCCTGATTGCAAAGTGATTAGTGCTCGGAGTTTAGTTCTCTTAAAGAAGCTGAAAAAGAAAGCAACTATTGAACGAATTGTTCCTCCTATGGAGGAGATTCAAGCTGGAATTACTTTCAAAGAATTGTACTTAGAAATAACTACTCAAGAGGCTGATGAAGCCATCACAAAGATTATCGAAGAGAGTCAAGATGTTTTATCTGCGTCTATGTCTCGCCTGTTGGATTCAGTTAGTACTATTGATAAAACTGGAGTAATAGAAGATAATCAAGAACCATTAAATGTAAGGGTTGGACTTCGTGATCTAGATCAAATAATTCAGTTATTAGGAGAATTGGTCATTTCAGGACAGTTCATCAGAGAAATTGGGGAACAACAATCCTATTCAAGGGATTTTAAAGAAAATCTTGCGAGTTATGAAAGGACTATCGCGAATATTCAAGATTTAGTCATTAGAATGCGACTTGTACCTCTCGAAACAATATTAACAAGATTTCCTCGTATGGTTCGTGACATAAGTCAAGAAGAAGGGAAGAAAATTGACTTTATTATTACTGGTAAACACATCGGAATTGATCGACAAATCATCGAAAAATTAACAAATCCTTTAACTCATTTAATTCGGAATGCTGTTAGTCATGGAATTGAAAGTCCAGAAAAGAGACTTAAGAAAAAGAAAGATGAACGTGGGATGATTAGACTGGCAATAAGTCACGAACATTCCGATATTGTTATTGAAATAAGAGATAATGGTCGTGGACTAGACTACAAGAAAATTCGTTCAAAAGCTGAGAAGTCTGGATTAATCAAAAAAGGAGAGAAAAAAACCAACGAAGAACTCCAACAATTACTATTTTCACAACACATCTCTACCGCTGAAAAAACAACAGAAATTTCTGGAAGAGGAATCGGATTAAACATCGTAAAACAAATTATTGAAGAAAATGGTGGAAATATAGAAATAGTTTCAGAACCAGGCAAATCTACCTCTATACGAATGATTATCCCGATTTCGGTAGCTATAACGAAAGTACTAATGCTGAACATTCAAAAACATCGTTTTGCTATTCCAATGGCTAATATTGAGCAAATACTATCCATACCAGTGAATAAAATTCTTTATGATTCAGACGATAGAATGTCAAAATCAATCGTTGTAGATAATACTCCAGTTCCACTGGTTGATTTACGAGACTTTTTGAAATTTGATTCATCAGCAACAAGTACCATTCAAGAGAAAAAAAATGCGACGCACAGTTTGAAACAGCATGAACTTGTTGTATTATGGCGTAAAGGAACCCGTAATATCGGTTTTCTCGTAAATGATTTATTAGGGGAAAGAGATGTAGTTATCAAGCCAATAAATGAATTCTTGAGTCAGGTAGGAACATTTTCTGGTGCAACTATCTTGGAAGGAGGACAGGTTGTATTAGTAATCGATCCAATGAATTTTCTGGAGACGAAAATCAATGCATAATGAAAAATATAGTTTTGAAAAATTATCTGAGTTCCAGCTTGATGCTTTGCGAGAAGTTGGAAATATTGGTGCTGGACATGCAGCTGTTGCGTTAACGCAATTTCTAAACCGATCCACTTACATGAGTATTCCAAATGTAGCACTTGATCGTGTCAAATCAATACACAAGCTAGTTAAAATGCCAACAGACCAAGATTTAGCAATAATTTCCTTGAATACTGTCAGTGATGTTAAGTATTCATTACTCGTATTTTTTGATAAGGAAAGTGTTGTAAAAATCGTAGATCTTATGACTACGGAACCCGATCTTGAAGGTAAAGATCTTTCAGACTTCTCTCCATTGTTTAAATCCTTAATAAAAGAAACAGGTTCAATTCTTCTTTTAAAATACGTAGAGGCATTAAATTATTTTCTGGGGGTAAATTCTTTTCCTTCCCCACCAAAGCTTCGATTTGGGTCTATAGACTCGCTTCAAGATCATGAATTGAAAGATAACACTCAAGAAGTCCCTGCTGTATTAGTTGTAGAATGTGACATTTTCACTTCAAAAAGAAATATAGCTGTAGATCTCGCAATAGTACCTCAATCTGAAACATTTGATCAATTTATGACGTCATTGTTTACTGATAACGAATGAAGCTAGTAATATTATAATCTAAAATTCTAGATGTGTATGTATCAATGACGTATAAGCAATCTTTTGCTGATGTATTATCAAATTCTTCTAAATCTAAAGTCAAATATGTGGACATCAGCAAGATTGTTACGGGATATTCAAACGATATTCTCAAAATACCAGCATTAGGATCTTGTATCGGACTTGTTATCTATCCAAGAAATATGCCAAGGCCTGATCGTGTTGCAGTAATGGGTCACATTATGTTACCAGAATCTCATAAGAAAACATACGCTATCGCACAAAAAAAGAAAAATCTTCCTGGTAAGTTCTCTGATCAAGCCGTTCCAAAAATGATAGCAAAACTGGAGAAACTAGGATTTACAAGAAGAGACTTAGATGCCAAAATGGTAGGTGGGGCAAAAATGTTTTCCTCCTCCTCCTCCGAAACCCTGGATATTGGGAAAGAAAATACTCGTGT
>DAOUZW010000073.1 GCA_030671315.1 Candidatus Bathyarchaeota archaeon | reverse complement strand
TAACGCGTACCTAAGATCAATGATTGATATGACTATGGATTACATAGTACCAGAAATTGATCCGGATGCAAAAAATATGGCGATAATTCATGGAGATGATATTTTCCGTAATACTGCTGGAGTAGGTGGATATGAATATGCTAAGGAAAGAGGAGTGAATCTCCTCGTATATGAGAAATATCATACTGATACAACTGATC
Source organism: Candidatus Bathyarchaeota archaeon (assembly GCA_030671315.1). Lineage (GTDB taxonomy): Archaea > Thermoproteota > Bathyarchaeia > 40CM-2-53-6 > RBG-13-38-9 > RBG-13-38-9. Next base: position 5,924 of record DAOUZW010000073.1, on the reverse strand, counting down.
TCTCGCCTTTATTGAGCAAGGTCAAAGCTTCGGACCCAGAGGTATCAATATTATTAGCAGGTGCTGGTTACGGAGATGCGATACTAATAACAAGACAATGTGAAGAACTCGACATTAACTTGAAACTACTATATCCAGGTACAGGCGCGGTTACTCCTGAATGGTATGATGCGGTCTCTCCATATGGTGATTATATATTAACTAATACTCAATGGGAGATTGGTGTAATTTATGATGTCAACTATGGACCTACACACGATGAGTACATAGCCGCTTTTGTAGATGAGTATGATTATGAACCAGAATATAGTTCCGCAATTGGATTTACTCAAGGTTTAGCAATTCAAATGGCCATGGAGAAATGCGCTGAACCAATGAATCCTAAAGCTCTTAGAGAAACTGTTAGAGAAGAGGTTGAATTCAAAGGATTCTATGGCCATTTTAAAACCGATGAACATGGAATTCAGATTGGGCATCAAGTTGCTGTTATGCAATGGCAGAATGGGATAAAGAAATGTGTGTGGCCTCCAGAAGTAAAGAATACTGAATTACTCTATCCGATGCCCAAATGGTCAGAAAGATAATAATTAATACGAACATGGAAATAATAAAATTATAATTAATCAAAATAAAATCTTTATATTATCAATTTCCCTAAATTTTGTTAGGATTTATATTTTATTTTTTTTCTATTCTGAGTAGATGACTTTTAATTACATAAATTTTATTTCCTTTTTGTTTTATTATTAGTTTGTAACGGGCATCTTTGCTGTTTTCTATTTTCGGGCGTCTTGTACGGAAAGCGTGTGCAAGATTATTTGCTTTTTTTTCAGATTTACATTTGACTTGGAATCCGTTAAGGATTCCTTTAGAAACTAACATGAGTTTCCTATGTCGTTGACCATAGGCGACATATTTGTCGAAGGTTCCAGGTTTGTATTTTTTTAATTTAGGGCGTTTTGACGATTTTTTCACCACAGTACTGAAGTTTATTGTTTGATGTGGTAGTCTTCCCTAGATTTACATTCAGCATGAATATCAGGGTGCTCTATTTTTTTATTTTTCTAATATTTTCTTTTCAGCTTTTCTTAATTCATTGTCGAGATCGTTTTCTATATCTTTTGAAAGTGGAGTTGGTTGATGTTTTGATAAGATATCTTTTGTTCTTTCATTAGCTCTTGTTGCCAAGTCTTTTGACCCTGTTTTCTCCCAAGTGCTTCTAGTTTGTCTATCTAGAAGTTTAGGCATCCAATGTTCTTTCTTAAAGAACTTCAAGGTATGTTCTTGTGTAATAAATTGCCCGCCAGGTCCTACTTTATCTATAACGTCTAGAGCTAGTGTTTCATCTGTTACTTCTACTCCTTTTAATATATAGGAAATCATGGAGATGATTTCGTCGCATATAGTGATTAGCTCTAGACTTCCTGTTAGACCAAAATTCAGGAAAGAGCCAACATCATGTATTAAATTTGCTCCACTAGATGCTGCTGCAAAAAGACTTAGACTCGCTTCCAGTGTGGCTTGACCATCTAAAATTTTTGAATCTGAACATCCTCCTGTGCTCCAAATTGGAAGTTCATAATGCCTCCCAAGCTGAGCCATTGCTAAATTAACAATCATCCATTCTGGAGCTCCATAAGAAAAAACTCCAGTTCTTTGATCCATGTTTGTTGTATCGGCACCATAAATGAATCGGGCGCCTTTCTTACTGAACTGGGCAATTACATTTCCGCTTAAAGTTTCGGCGTTGGATTGAACTATAGCCCCTGCCATAGTTGCGGGTGCTGTTGAGCATGATGCTGGTGATGGAATATATACTATAGGTAGTTCTGCTTTTGCAAATTCTATCAGATTTCGTGTATGCTCTCTGCCATGTGTTAAAGGTGAGATAGGTTCACTATACATGCCTAATATCGGTCTATCCTTCAGTTTATCTCGTCCACCGACTACAGAGGCTGCCATGTTAATCAAATAAGTTGCATCTAAACCAAAGTCCACAACCATAATTGGTTTTTCTGTGTTCTTTAGTGATGCATGAAGGTCGTGTAAGGGCATGACTGGTTTGGGCACATCTTGGGCTGTGAAGAGAGGCATTACAAAATCTATATTGGATAGTGCATCGGCAAGTATTGTTGCATTAATAATATCAGTCTTCGTTGAAGGTCTTATCGATCCTGTTTCATAATCAAGAATGTTTATAGCGCCTTCTCCAAGACCAAAATTCACTCTTTTTCCTTCAAGTTTTAAATCAAATTTCTTGTTACGACCTGCAAATTGAACTGTTCTCGCAGAATATTTTATTGCATCTTCCACAATATGTTTTGGTATTTTTACGATTTTTGTTGAAAAATTAACATCAGCACCAATACTGTTCAATAATTCTAGTGCTTTTTCCTCTTCTACCCTTACGCCAGTTCTCTCAAGTAACTCTAAAGTGGCTGCGTGAATGCGATAAAGTTCATCTCTAGAGAATATTTCGAAAATTCCAATTTTAGGCGATTCTATCATTTTTTTATCGCTCACTAATATCTAGTATTTTCTTCACGAGTCTTACAGCTTCAGATGCATTATCAGCAAAACCGTCTGCACCTATTTCCTTAGCCCATTCTTCAGTGACAGGGGATCCTCCAACTATTACTTTGACTTTGTCGCGCAGGTCCTGCCTTTTAAGAGCTTCAATAGTTTCTCGTTGCATTGGTAAAGTTGTACTTAGTAAAGCTGACATTGCGACAACATCAACATTACTGTTCTTTACAGTTTCGATAAATTTCTCAGCAGAAACATCAACACCAAGATCCAATATTTCAAATCCGGCTGTGAAAAGCATCGAAGCAACTATACTTTTTCCAATATCATGAATGTCTCCGGCTACTGTTCCTATGGCAATTACGCCAAGATGTTTTCCTTCAGAACCAATTTTTTTCAATAAAGGTTTAAGATATTCCGATATTACTGTCTTCGCAGCTTCGCCAGCACTCACTAATTCTACAAGAAAGAATTCTCCACTCTCAAATTTGTCTCCTACCTCGCGAAGGGCAGCTGTTATCGCATAGAGAAGTTCTTGGGGATTTTCACCCTTGTCAAGGCTTGTTTTAGTAGTCTGGATTAGTTTCTCTCGATCAAGTGTTAGTAAAGCTTCTTTGATCTCATGTGCAGTTTCAGACATGTGAATCAACAAAATATGTATTTTATAGAACGGAATTGTTTTTCTAATGATGATTTCATTCATACTTAAATTATTTGCAAATTTTTTATCAAATTAACTTCAATCGCGCGCGCTCTTGATCCAATCTTTAGCCAGATTTCTTGTTGCCAAGAAACTATAACTCTGTGAGAAGCTTCAATCAATTAATAAAAAATAAGTGTTAGAAAAAAAACTTTTAAAGAGCCTAACGTTTCTTTCTGGTTTACAGGTAGATCTAGATTGGTAAATGAAAAATATCAAAAATTTATCAGAGAACAATTCGACGAACTAAAACGAATAAATTACGCTCCTCATTTTAGAGTTCTAGCTGGTCCAGACGATACAAAATCAAATCTAGACGGCCAAGAAATTCTAGTTCTTTGTGCTAACAACTACTTAGGACTGGCTAATCACCCTGAAATGAAAGAAGCTGCCATAGCTGCAATTAAAAAATATGGAGCTGGGATGGGCACTGGAAGAAAAATCATGACTTATGATATACAAGAGGAACTCGATGAGAAATTAGCGGAATTTAAGTCAGCTGATGCTGCTTTAGTTTACCCCACGGGTTATACAGCAAATATGGGTTCAATCTGGTGTGTGATGGCAGAAGGGGATACGATAGTAAGTGATGAACTAAACCACGCAAGTATAATAGACGGATGTAGAATGGCGAGAAAAACTAATCGCATAATCTACAAACATAATGATATGGAAGATCTTGAAAAGAAACTGAAAGAAAGTACGAAAACACGTGAGACCGGTAAAACTATGATCATCACTGATGCAGTTTTCAGCATGGATGGTGATATTTGTCCTCTTCCAGAGATTATAGAATTAGCCGAAAAATATGATGCGTTTACATTTATCGATGAAGCTCATGCTTCAGGTGTACTCGGAAAGAATGGAAGAGGAACATGTGAACATTTCAATGTTGAAGGGAAAGTAGAAGTTCAAATGGGTACTCTGTCAAAGGCTTTAGCCACTGTAGGTGGATATATTGCTGGAAGTGAAGAACTAAGATACTACCTTTATCGTCGTTCGAGACCTTTTTGTTTCTCCACGGGATTCCTTTCACCAGGAGAATGTGGAGCCGCATTGAAAGCTGTAGAAATACTCAAACGAGAACCAGAACGTGTTGAGAGACTACGTGATAATACAAAATATTTCAAGAAAGAGTTACAAGACTTGGGCTTCAATACAGGTGTCAGTCAAACACCTATAACTCCTGTAATAGTAGGAACTCCTGAGAAAGCACAATCATTAAGCAAACTACTTTACGAGAAGGAGAAAATATTCTGTGGAGCCATAAGTTATCCGGTTGTGCCTAAAGGTACCGATAGAATAAGATCGATAGTCAATGCCCATCATACTAAGGAACAATTGGATTATGCAGTTGGGGGATTCGAAAGAGTAGGAAAAGAATTAAAAATAATATAGATATTTCAGCGTGGATATCTTAAATATCTGATATTCACGGCTTCTTTTTTTTATTATTAGTTTTCTTATCCTGAATTTGTAACCATTCTATGTGTAAAGCGCGCACTATTTTTCGTTTTTTCAAATCTAACTTTTTTAGAATTGATAATCACGGAAATATAAAAAAAATCAAATTACTTTTTTAAAAACATATTCTGTGAAACTTCGAAAAGCATGAAGATGTTTTGTCGAAATAAGTTCATTTTCAAGTTCTGAGATTCTTTTAAGAGCTCTTCTTAGTATATCTCTAAGAATTAAGGAAGAATCACTCGAACCTGAATTTGAGTAATTGGATTCAAGTAAGTATGAAAGCTCTGAGTGGATCGGAATATTATTGGGTATTTTTGATTTGGATTGATAGTTTAATCTTCTTTTATCAAATCTTTTGTCAACAATATCGTCCATCAATTGGTAGGATAATCCAATGAGTCTTCCTAAATCAAGAAATTTATTGGTTTCGTAAGGAGATTTATTGGCAAGTGCAGCAGCAATTGATGTTGCTGTTCCAAATAGCGATCCACTCTTCAGTGTACTCATAATTAGATAATCATCTATGCCGATCTCAGTATCATGCTTATTCTCGAGAGTTGCTCCCTCAGAAAGATCCACTAACATCTGAGAGACAAGTTCTTTGATTTCTTTTTTTTCGTAGCTTAATAGTAATTTGATGCCAATTGCTGATAACGTAAGTCCTATTCCGATTGCTAATCCAGTTCCATAACTCCTATGTAATGACAGTTTTTCTCTTCGCGTATATTCTTCGTCTATTATGTCATCAAAAATTAAAGAAGAATCATGAACTAATTCGATACCAACAGCTGCGTCGATCACTTCGGTCAAGTCTAACCCAATGCATTCTCCAGTCACTAGAAGGAGGGTTGGTCTGTATCTTTTGCCAATTGTGCTTATTTGGTTATCAACTAGGTCTACCTGATTTAGACGAATAGATTCCTCTGATAATATTTCATGCATCCTGTTGTTAATCAATTCTACTTTGTCTGTAAACGTAATGTGTTGTCTACTCAAGAAAATTGTCTCCTCATTTGGGTTGGATTCGATCTCATATATTTTCATAAAAATTTCAATTTCGTCATAAATTACCTGAACATGGTATGATTAGTGATGCTCGTGAGTTTCATGATGATGTTCTAATTGATGTTCTTCATGGTCTTCGATCATATATTCAAATGGTTCTAAATGGGTTTGTATTTCATTCAGATAAATTATATCTTTATCGGAAGGAGGAAGTCTATCCAACAAC
>DAOUZW010000096.1 GCA_030671315.1 Candidatus Bathyarchaeota archaeon | reverse complement strand
AACTTGTTTGTTTGATCTCTTATTGTATAAAATTATATTTATTAATATTTAGAATTTAAATAAAATTTTATTTGAATGTGTTTATCTTATTCTAGAATCAAACTGTACTTTCCTTTTCCATGCATACAATATTGTATGCATAGTATTAAACAGTTAACTATCAATCAGCAAGTCTTTTAATTTTATAATTCGTTTTCATTTTGCATTTATTTTATTCTAATTTTTGTTGCCCAAATCGAGTTAGTTTCCAAACTAAGGGTTTCTTTCTCGTGTTTGAGGTTATGATATTCTCTTTTCTTAATGTATTTACATGATAGGCAATTGAACGGTAAGATAGTTGTGTTTCGTTTGCTATTCTTTTGATTTGTGATGGTTTCTTGCTTATGACTTCAATAATTAATGTGCGTGTACGGAGTCCAGTACTTACATTCCTTTTACTTTTCAAAAATGCTTTGGGATGAAATCCTTTGAATGTCATCAGAAATTTTCACTATTTTCACTATATGAAATCCATAAGCTCAGGCTGTCTTTCAACCTCTTTCTCGTGAAATAGGGAATTTATCTCATCAGATATCCTTTTCAGCCATTGTTCATAGTAGGGTCCAATTTCATACTTCTTAACTAAATTCTGCGCAAGACTGAGATACTTCTCAATGGCACCACGATGTACAGTCATATATAATTTTGATCTGCATCTTGTGCATACTCCACTGAGAGGTATTCTACGGAATTTCATGTTACATCTTGAACATCGAAATCTTTGAGATGAAAAAGCTTTCAGATTACCAATTATATCACGCATTAGGTGTGTTGATAGAACTTTCAATGCAACTTCTCTTGAACTTACAGCATTAATTTTATCAGCTAATTTCAATTGCTCCTCGACTTTTTCTAACATTGATGGAAGAATCTTGTATGAACTTACAAGATTGCCTTGGTTTATGTTAGATGTAAAATGCGTAAATCCTATATTCGCATATATTTCTGGAGTATCAAGGCGACTGGCTATAGTAGGAACTATTTGAGTAGTGCTTTTTGAATCAGATTTTTTCTTGGCTTCAGAAAAAAATTCCAAAGGGAGTCTGTCAACAACTTCAATATTGAAAGCTTGTCTGGCGACTTCATTAGGATTAACTAAAAGAGATAATAAAAGTGGTGCATCCATCAATCCCCCGATTCTAGTTGGAAGAAAACTCTTTGAGAAGTTCAGTAAAACATCCATTAATAGTATGACTGCATCTTCATCACCATCACAGTCACGTCGTTTGGCTGCATGCCAAAAAGGATGCGCAAGACAAACGCTTGCCTTGGTGAATCCTATAACGCGAGCTATAACACCTACCGAAGTATGAGGAGATAAACCGACAACTAATTTCCCTATTAAATCATCTTTCTTTTTTATATTATAGTAAGCAGGTAAATCATATATTTTCTTTAATAAATCGTCTATAAATGAAGCAATTCTAACAAAATATTCGCCACAACTTTCTGGAATAATAATATCTTGTAACATCAAGGGACATAACTGATTAGGATTAGATATTAAATTGCCAAAATGATCATTTTCGTACCCTAACTGTTGTAGACGATCAAGAGATAGCCCAATCTCCATAGGTTTGAAATGTGTTAGTGGTGCATTTGTCATATCAAATCTAACAGTGCCATCTTTGAACATGGATAGATTGTATTTTGCACGTAACAACCCTTTTTCCAAAAGTTCAGGTTTCTTTGTATCGGTTGTCATTCCTCTTACACCTTTGACAACATCTGGTGGTTCAGACATGTCCAATCTTTTTGTAGCTGACTCCAGTAGTGACCTAATATTGACGGGTCGTTTTTCATGTGTCACGGTGTCAAGATTGCATTGAGGACATTGATTAATCTCGTAACTCTTGCCACATTTTGGGCAAAAACGTTGTAAGACGGTTTTATTACCACATTTCATACATAGATTAGTATGTGTAAATTCATTACATTTAGAACAAAACCTTTTTTCTATATCTATAGACATGATCGTGTTATTTTTTGCTGCCTCTACAATGTTCCTTCTGGGACCGCCGGAAAGACCTATTGGAAAAAGGGTATGAACAATGGGCCTCATTTCACGAGGCTTAGCTTTCTCAGGCCTACCCATTCTAGCTCCTATGTATGAAGGCGCCTTAGGAAAAATCACTATTCCTGACATCTGTGAAATATATTCATGGCCTAGGGTATTCTCTTTAGGAGAATTCCAGTTGTTCTCCAAACCTAGGCATTCATATAGTATTCTACCTTTTGGAACAACAATTTTTTGACCATCTAATTCATGTGGGACAGCAGCTTTCTCAAGAAGTTTCTTCACATCACTATGTAATTTACTTATAATTAGTTCACCTGAATCCTGAATTTCAAAATCAAAATTCATTATTCCTTTTCTTAATTGATTTACTTCTTCAGCAGTTAGTCTATCCCAGAAGTAAGTGTATATTGGATGAAGAGGAATTAAGAGATTCCTTGATAGATGAATAGCTTCATCAACAGTTGGAATATTTACAAGTGGATTATCCATAAAAGAATTTATTTTTTTTCTATCGATTTTTGACTGACTGAATAATTTAGTGGCAGAATTATTATCTTTGATTGCATTACTGAGAAGATAAATCCACCATTCCTCAACAAAGCCAGATGGTGCTAGTACCTTATTGTTCTCAACAAATTCACCAAATGAAACCAGAATGTCACCTAGAAATATTATGTTAGTAATTGATTTGGAAATTGATTTCGCAAGTTTAGGGTCGTCTATTCTTTTAATTGAACCATCTGATAATTTAACAATAGGAGGTTCTATGGAGTCTACAGCAGCTGCGATCCCAGCCTTACCAGGTTTTTCTATACGTAATTGTGTACCAGCAGCTATGAAGTCACCTAAGATATGCATAGTTGAGGGATGAATACCAAGTGCTGTCAAACCAGTATTTCTAGCTCTCCCATAACGTAGCCGAAATCCACCTGGAGTTGATGGTAGAGAGAATATCGGCCGACCACCAACGACATCTTCAAGATACATGGATTCTCTTGCTTCTTCAACTACTGTTGTTCTAGGAGCAAAATCCTTGAGCCATCCCCAACCACTAATGCCAAGCTTATCAACTATCTTTACCATTTTCTGGGTTCTGCCTATCAAACCATCATTAATTACTCTGAGTGCACCACCTCTAACACCATTAGTTTCAATACGTGAAAGATTTCTAAAAGATGCTACCTCAACTTGATCTGTCTGTACCCCATTAACTTCAACTGGAATATTCATTATAGCATTGAAAAGCTCTTTATCAGAAACTTTGAATTGAAATCTTGACACTTCTCTTTCATACAGACGAAGTTCCTCTATGAACCTTCTGGCTTCAATCTCAGTAGCTTTGTATTTGTTTAAACCCATTAGATGTTGGATATAATCAGCAACAACAAGAATCAACGCCATTTCTGTTCCACCAGCAGATCTTATGGGACCAGCGAAGTAAATTGCTAGATATCTTGTTCGATCTGGATTTGTCTTAATTTTGATACTAGATATTCCTTGTATTGGCGCAATAGTAACTCCTTCACCAAGAATCGCTAAAGCTGTTCTTACAGCTTGGTCTGCCGCTGATTCTTCACCAATTTTACTAAAAGTCTGCGCTATTTCTTCTGCTATTTTAAAAGCAACTTCTTCTCTTGGAATGTCTTTAGTCAATTCCCTTATCCTAGACGCAACACCATTTGGACCCACAGACTTCTCAACTCTCTCTGCTAAATCAGCAGCTAACACAGACTCAGGTTCAGATTCAGGATCATAACCGAGAGAATGCGCCTGTTTCGCAACCAAGAAAGCTTCATTAAACTGTTTTTCCAGTTCAGTTCTATAATCTTGATGTGAGATCATCATGGAATTCAAAAGAGTGAGCTCCTAAACTATGTATATCAAAGCAGATAGTAAATTTAGCCTTCGAATTTAAAAATGAAATCCTTCTTCAATTAAAGTGAAAATTTTGGTTATCGATCATCCAATACCAACATTTAACATAGGTAAAATTAGATTTCCCAGACTGATACTTGGTCATCTCCCTTTTTTAGGTGAATCATACCAAGGCCCTTCAAAGAATGAAGAATACAACAAAAAATTCTCTGATATAACAAATATTGAGAAGATTCTAAAAAGATCTATAGAAAAATATAACCTAACTGTCTTCAGTGCTCCAACTTATATTGATGGCCCACATGCATCAAAATTTCTTAAAGCAATTAATAATATGAAATCAAAAACTGGAATTGATATTAAATTAATCGTATGTTTAAAAATTCCTCTTATATTGGAGGACAAAAAAATTGATGATTATAGAAGATGGATCACTTATTACAATATAGAAAAGAAATATGGAACGAAAATAATTTTAGAAAGATATCTTAATGATCCAATCCTACAGGCAAGAGAAAACTGGAAGGAAAAATTTCTATGGAATTTGGATAATATTTCTCCATATTCATTGGAGATTGATAATTTACAAATAGACTACGAAGTTGTAAAAGATATTTTATCAAAGTTAAATGAAATGAGTATTCTTTATGTTGAGCTTGGATCTGAAACAGATTTTCTAGCTATGTGTAATCGTTTAGATCTCTTGAAGAATTTAATTAATTTAATTTCTAATAATTTTAGATATAAATGTCTACTTGGCTGCCATCATTCAGGAACCACTATACCAATCCTTGAATCATCCGCAATTAATTTTGATGGGTATATAACTCCAGCAAACAAATTGGGGGTAATGATGTTTCCAACACAACAAGAAAGTGAAGATGCCATAAAGAATGCTACAAAACCTGTAATAGCGATAAAACCTTTTGCTGGTGGAAGAATAAACCCAACAGATGCCTTTGAATATATCTATGACCAACTTGAAATCAAATCTTGTATGATTGGTGTCGGTTCAGAAAAAGAATTAGATGAAGATGTATCAAACGCCGTAGAAATATTAAACAGATGAAATAATATGAAATTGATTGATACACATGCCCATATAGAAGAAATCAACGAGCTCGATAATGTTATTCAAAGAGCGAAAATGAATAACGTCATTGCAATAATTGCAGTTGGTTCAAGTATAAAATCAAATGCTGATATTCTTTCATTAGCTTCAAAATATAATGGATTCATTTATCCATCTATTGGGATACATCCTATAGAAGCAGAAACAGATGTTAAAACAGCAATCAAACAAATAATTTCTAATATTGATCATTGTGTTGCAATAGGCGAGATTGGTTTAGATTATCAATATGACATCAATAAAACCAAACAGAAAGAAA
>DAOUZW010000076.1 GCA_030671315.1 Candidatus Bathyarchaeota archaeon | reverse complement strand
GGATACTGCCTACGTATATGTCGCATTAGCCTTTTTGATTGGAATCGGTGTTTCATCTCCACTAATTGCATATCAACTATTTGCATTTGTCACTCCAGCACTATATCCATCAGAGAAAAAACACATATCAAAATTTGTTGCCGGATTCCTGGGACTTTTTGTATTTGGAATTATTATGGCATATCTTGCGATACTACCACTGACAATGAGAATTATACTCTGGTTCATTAAGTCAGGCGGAGCTGAACCATTGATAAACATAAAAGACTTCTACGCCATGGTGATTACTTTAACCATAGGGTCTGGATTTTTGTATACAATACCAGTCCTTTTAGTACTTCTAGTTCAGGTAGGAATATTGCCAGCGAACTTTATCGAAGGAAAAAGAAAAGTTGTATATATTGCGATTCTAGTTATAACAGCCGTGATTACTCCTGACCCAACTATTGTCACAGACATAGTAATTTTGATTCCATTTATAATACTCTTTGAATCAGCGGTATTAGTCGCTAAAAGAGTAGGAAAAAATAAAGAAAGTTTAGTTTAATGTTAAATAATATCGGTTTATGAGGGTGCACCTTATCGTGGGCGACTCAGCTGTAAGAATGGCAAGAGGGGCGTCCTTCTTAGTTTTCGATACTTCAATCAGTGCTCTAATAGGCATTATTGCTTTCGCATTTGTCACACGTCTAATTACTAAGACTGAGATGGGTATAATGGCTGTGCTTCTAATGGTAACGAGCACATGTCAGTTGGCCTGTACACTAGGTCTGCCAAATGCAGCGACTAAATTTATCTCAGAATCACTTGGAAAAGATGATCTCGATTCCGCTGCTGGAGTCACTAATCAAGTATTACGAATAAACTTGCTAATGTCTTTCACAATATCTTTGCTATGCTTCGTCTTGGCTGAATATCTGTCAGAGTTTCTATTTGGATCTATTCAATATACAAATATTATACAGCTTTTATCCGTTAACATATTTTTTGCAAGTCTACTGCCTGGATTAACAGGAGTACTGCTTGGACTTAAACGTCTTAGAGAAATTGGGCTTTTTGGTGTTATCAGCTTTTTGATTCAACAAACATTTGTTGTTACATTTTTGTTTTTAGGGTTTGGATTGATTGGGATTGTTTCAGGATGGCTCATAGCAAACGCATTTAATTGTGCTGTATTTCTCTGGACAATAAATCATACTATTGCATTTTGGCATACAAAATCTTACGATCTAAAAATACTCCTTAGATATTCGTGGCCATTATATCCTGTAGCATTTGTGAGTCTGTTAGACAATTGGTTTGATAGAGTTTTATTATTAGGTTATTCGCTTAGTGAACTAGGCGTATACAATGTGGCATTCAAAGCATTTGGTTATTTGTATGCCATACCCATCGCTATAGCAGACGGCTTTTTTCCACATTTTTCAGAATTAAAAAGTAGAGAAGGCTTAAACAAACTATCAACAACTCTTAGGTCAACGTCTAGATATCTCACTTTAGTTGCTACACCATTATCTCTTGGACTGGCCTCGATCGCTACACCATTACTATCACTATTTGCAGGTAGAGCCTATGAATCCGCAGGTGAACCGTTGATTATACTATGCATCGCAGCTGCAGTATCTGTTTTTGGCCTCATGCTAGGAAAAGTACTATTGATACTTGAGGAAACTAAGATATATGCATCAATAGTATTCTGTACAATTCTTGCCGGGCTATTTCTTGGAATGTTAACTGTTCCCATTCTTGGCCCTATAGGTGCATCCATCGCTAGAGCCCTCGCCTTGATTCTAACATTTGTATGCCTTTATGCTGTTACAGCCAGAAAGATTGACCTCCAAGTAGATAGGGATGCTCTTTGGAAAAGTTGGGTTGCAGGGCTTGTAATGGCAGGAGCTCTAATCATAAGTCAAATTATACTTGATGATAGATACTATGTTTTTATTCACATTATAATCGGGGCTATAGTTTATTTATCAATGCTTAGAATTCTGCGTGCAATAGTCGATAAAGATATAGAGTTCGTAAGAAGATTTCTAGGAGTGAGGATTGGTACTCCTATTTCAAAAATTTTGAAAATGTGGTTAGTAGCATAACCTTGGGATTACCTAATACTGTTCGGAGATGACTAAATCCTGACTCTGAAAAAAACAGTAATAGGAAGTTTTCCAAAGCTTCAGATGCCAATTGAGGAAGCTATTAAGAAAATTATAGATCTCCAACTTCGGAATAAGATAGATATCATTTCAGATGGTGAACAGAGAACTGATATGATAACTTACTTCCAAGATATTCCTGGTCTAATTACTGCCCCCAAAGGATTGAGCGTAGGAGCAAAGATTACTCCTCCTGAAGATGCTTCAAAAACTTTGAAAATACGTGATTTTAGATATGCTCAAAGTTATCTTAAAGAATTGAAGATTGATAATGTATTTTTGAAAACCACAATAACGGGTCCTATAACCTTAGGTCTGACTTGTGCAACATCAGGACTAAAATATTATTCAGGTTTCAATGATCTAAAGCTATACCAAGATTTAGCCGAAGCACTCAGACCAGTAATCTCAGAACTTCTTAGACAAGGCTCATTTGTCCAATTAGATGAACCCGGTTTGTCGGCAGGCTATATGGAGCCAACAAAGGCTTTAGATATATTGGAAAATTTGATAAGTCAAGTATCCCATGAAAAAGAGCACTCAGGCGCATTGAGTGTTCATATTTGTGGCTCCTTAGAACGTTCACCTAAACTATTGGAAGGTTTATTAAAATTAAATGATCTAGATGTTGTGAGTTTGGGATTCAGTGGACCCAAAGAACAACGCAATATCAAACTGCTTTCTAACTCATTATTCCATGAAAAAGCCAAGTTGGGCGTAGGTTGCGTTTATAATTTAGCAATTAATGAAACTGATGTCGATGAAATTCAAAAAATCTTAGAAAGAATCAATGAAATTTCTTCGAGGATTGGTAAAGAAAATATGGTATATGCGCATCCTGATTGTAGTCTGAGAAATGTGACGCCTAATGTTGCTGAGCTTATACTAGAACGATTATCGGAAGCTGTGGATGAATATAATTCACAAGTAATAAGATCTAACATTTAACAAAAGTGAGTTGCTATTGAGACTCAGTTTCTCCCAACTTTAACTTTTTATGTTGATGTCTCAGATTTTTTGTTTTTTCCAAAGTGGAGAAATCTCTCTTAGACGTACTATTATTTCTTTAATTGAATTTTGAATATACTCTATGTCTTTCTCTTCGCTATTTCTTCCTAAACTAATTCTTAGCGATCCATGAGCTTGAACTTCATTTAATCCCAGAGCCATAAGAACATGTGAAGGTAACAACTTCTTCGATGAACATGCTGAACCTGTTGATGCAGCTATCCCTCTCTCATCAAGACTAAGAAGTAATGATTCACCTTCTATTCCTGAGAATCTAAAATGAGCATTGTTTGAAAGTCGTAATTTGGGATGTCCATTAAGATATGACTCTTCAATTTCTGTAGTAACCTTCTCAATTAGATTATCTCTCATTATGGACATTTTTTTAGAGTCTTCTAACATTCTAGATCTTGAAAGTTCTGCAGCCTTTCCCAATCCCACAGTTCCGACAACATTTTCAGTGCCAGATCTAAAGCCTTGTTCGTGACCTCCACCGTGAATTAATGGCTCTAGGATAACACCCTCTCTTTTGAAAAGTGCGCCTACACCTTTTGGACCATATATTTTGTGAGCAGAGATCGAAAGAAGATCAATATTCATCTGCTTCATGTCTAATGGAATTTTCCCTACTGTCTGAACAGCATCTGTATGAAAAATAATTTCTTTCTCATGTGCTATCTCACCAATCTCTTGAATTGGTTCGATCGTACCGATCTCGTTGTTACCGTGCATGATTGATATGAGGATCGTTTCTTTTTTAATGCTCTTTCTTAAAATATCTATATTGATGATGCCATAAGGATCGACAGGTAGATATGTTATTTCAAATCCTTGCGAAGCTAATGCTTGGCATGACTCGATCACAGCGGGGTGTTCAATGTTACTTGTTATGATATGTTTTCCTTTTTCTTTTAGTTTATGTGCTATTCCTTTGATGGCCAAATTATCTGACTCTGTCCCTCCAGACGTAAAGATAATCTCTTTAGTAGAAGCATTTAACAAATCGGCTACTTGCTGTCTAGCCTTTTCTAAACCTTGGCATGCTTCACGACCGAATAAATGAAGGCTTGACGCATTTCCATATTTGCTTCTCATGTAGGGCAGCATTGCTTCTATTACTTCTTCATCTACTTGTGTTGTGGCAGCATTATCGACATAGATTGTTCTCAAAAATCGGGCACCAAAACCCTTTTTGTAATCTAACTATTTATAACAATGTTATAATTAGAACTATTTTAAGATTCCCAAAGAATTAGTTTTCCACTAAATAATGGCTTTATTTGAAAGATTCATATGTCAAATGAGCTATGCATTTTAGAAAATTCAATGATTTATATTGGTAATCGTTATTCATCGTTTAATCTGGATGTATAGTTGATGAGAAAGATAATTGCATCATTGTGTCTGACTGCAGGATTACTGATGTTAGTTCTGGGGGTATACGTAGATCACTTTAGTTATATGAAAATGCTGACAGGAATACCAGGAACTCCATAGGTGTAAGGATTATGTCTAGTGAACAGAAGGCTGCTAAGATTCAGTCATTCAGATTCCCGTATTCATTGTTTAGAAATCTAATTCAATTTCTGGCATTTTTTACTCTTAATCTTTTGGTATTTAGATTTGTTTATCCCTTCATCGAAGTCAATTTCATACCTGTACCTGTGCCGGTGTTGTCAAGTCTAAATTCATCATACACTTTGTTAGGAGGTGTTCTTGATTACTTTCAGGTTATGCTTTCACATCCATTGTTCCCCCTCATTCCTTTGGCCATTATATTGGTGATCGGTTCGGTTTTTGGAAGATTTCTTTGTGGATGGGTGTGTCCAATGGGATTTATACAAGATCTTATACTCAAGATGAAAGGTGTAACGACTAAGGTTTCTCTCAGAAAACATGTTTCTCTGATAAAGGTAAAATACTTCGTATTATTTCTGATAGTTTTCTTTTCATCCACATTAGCACTCTCACTATTCCTACAAACTGGAAGTGGATACAAGGATGCACTTGGTCCTTTTGCAGAAGGCATACTCTTACCAATTGCACCTGAAACGACTTTGTTCAGCACAATTCCTAGATTAGTCCAAGCAGGCACGGAATCTGGATTGTTAAATTTTACAAATTTGACATCTTCCGGATATATTGTTGCATTAGGATTTGTTCTTCTTGCAATATTTTTTGTGGGGGCCTACATGGTTCCATGGTTTTGGTGCAGATATGTATGTCCTACCGGAGCACTTATGGCAATTCCAATGCGTTTTAGTTTCTTAGGTTTGAAAAGAGATCCATCAAAATGCACAAAATGCGGAGACTGCGTAAATATATGTCCTATGCAGGTTAGAATTCTTGATTTGCCTTGGGAGAAGTTCAATGATCCTGAATGCACTTTATGTTTGGAGTGTGTCGGTGCTTGTTCAAGTGGCGCGTTATCGACTAAAATGCCGTAAAAAAAATCATGAGTAAGAAGACCAAAATTCAAATATTGTGTATTATTCTAGTGACTTAATGAGCCGGGGTGGCCGAACGGTTTCAGGCGGCGGTCTGCAGATTTACCAAACTGGAATAGAGTAAAGCTGATAACCGCAGTATGTGGGTTCAATTCCCACACCCGGCTTCAGAATATTCGATTTTTATCGAAAATTTTTTTTTGAGATTATAGAATTTTTTTGTGTTTCAGAGTCTATTTTAAAATGCTAAATTACTGATTGAGAAACATAAATCTGGATTTAAAACTCGAATCCTGTAGATGAGCTAACATTTATGTTATATTACTAGGAGATATTTGGAATATGAAAATAAAATGTTCTCGATGTGGTTCTTGCCTTAATTTTGCGGACATGAATAGACATATATTAAAATGTAATAGTGAACCGTCATAATATTATAAAATTTAGGAAATTGTATTTCTTAAAGTC
>DAOUZW010000108.1 GCA_030671315.1 Candidatus Bathyarchaeota archaeon | reverse complement strand
TATGGTATAATGTTTTTAAGGCACAATGGTTTTGTGACAATTCACAATCTTACCGGAACTTTGAATGGTTATTGATCAAGTGCTGGGAGGCGATTTAGAAGACGGTCAAAAAATGTGTTGATTGCAACAAACGAACTAGTAGAGGATTGATGTACTGTGAAGCTTGCCGAAAGTTACATTTCCTAGATGCATTGAAACATATTAGACAAGCAGATCTCCAACCAGAGATAATCAACAATTCAACTATTACAAACTCCGATAAAGTTCAAATTGTTCCTGAGAGGAGTGGAAAAGTCAGCTTCCCAATCGAAAGAACAAAACTTAGTGAGAAATCACAAAAGGTAACACATGTGATTCCACCTGCAAAAAATAAATAGAAACTTATATTCAGTATCACGTAAAATACAAAATTTTTGGCATATTCATTAATAGATTTTTTTCTACAAAAATAATCAGAGTCTAAAATCCATATAGAAAACGGAATTAGTAAAATCTAATGTTTCTTCATCTTACGTGGTGCGGGGAGTGGGATTTGAACCCACGAACCCCTACGGGATAGGCTCCTGAAGCTTACGCAGCATACTGCTTCTACGCCTTTGACCTGACTAGGCGATCCCCGCAATTTCTCATTTCTATCATAGAAGATCTTCTTCAAGATATCGTTGATCATCTGAAAATGTTTGGATACTAATTCAATGAATCTCTGGCTCCATAACAGTTTTAAGAGGAGAGCTTGGACAAGTCATTGAAATGGACTCTTACAACGAAGAGGAGCAGCAGCCAGCGCCGACTTTTCCGACAAGAAAAGTAATGCTTGTAATAGCGGCGCTCTTCGCAATTTTTGTTATATGGTCTATAGGTAGCCAGCTGATCTGGTTAATACTTAATTTCAAAGAGTTTGGTAAACTCTTTCTCAGACCAATCTTTTTTGAGATAATAGGTGGAACCATACTCGCTATAATCGCTTTCGTGAGACTCGACATCCTAAATAGACGCTCTCTAATTTGGTGGTTTATCACTCTAATAATTTCCGCCTTCAAAGGATATGGGGCAATTCCACCAAATCGAATCGACTTTAAAAGTTTCAAACTAACACCAACGAAATTCGCTCTCTGGCAAATTACAAAAGTTCTCTTAGGAATGATGCTATTCAGGAATTATATTTTCGGCATGGCTACCTATGCCATGTCTCAAGGTTGGGATCCAAGGCTTGATCTAGTACTTGGTGTATTCAAACTACCTTTCATTACTCCTCCAATGGATGGCGTATATGCTCAAGCAAATGTTCTACCAATGATACCTGCAATAACACTCTTAATAGGCCCTTTACTAGCCGCATTCGGAACCCGTCTAGTAATCTTGGTCGGTATTACTCAACTTGCAAGAATATTCACACCCACCTCTGAGGAGGCTTCTGGCGCCGTTCCTTTTGGTGTTAGCTGGCGAGTAGCCTCGTTCGAAGGTATTTTATCAATAGGCCTTTTCTGGGTCATGTTCAATAGTTTCTTCTCAGCAGTCATTGATTACAATACACGCTACATCATTGGAGGTCTGGCTGTAGGCGGCATCTTATTTGCAATATTTTACTTTCTAGATTTACGCTATTCAAAAGGGCTCTCTACACTTAGACGACGCAGGGTTACCATCAGAATACTCAGTATCTTCATGATAGCTCTGGTAACAGGTTCAATCATGGCCATAAACAATAGCGTAGCAGACGCGAGAAAAGTAGAATGGCTTGGACCATACACATCCCAACAGATTGCTGTCAATCGATATTTTGCAGAACTTGATAAAGTAATAGAAGTCCCGTATGACATCAATCTAAAGGTTACTCCAAAAAGCATGATTGAGGAACATATCACAGATAATAGGCATATTTTGAACAAGATTCGTTTATGGGATTGGGAGGCTGCCTTCGCCAAACTAAAACCAGAGATTGGTCTTATACCCTATGTCGATTACCAAGATTCCGACATTCTAAGATTTAACAATACACTGTACTGGAGCTCATCAATGAAACCCATACTTCCAGAGACAGTTCTGCAAGCAGATCAATGGTATGCTGAACACCTAGTCTATACACACGTTCCTAATGGATTCTATATTCTTAATGCCAACGAAGGCGTGATCGAAGAAGCTGACCAATTCTTCAAACAGAGGAGGATCTACTATGGTGAAGGAGGCCTCCTATCTGAGACTTGGGCTACATATCCACAAGACCGCGAGGAAAGCGAAGAGTTGGGAGGATATTTCTATACTGGAAACGGTGGTGTAAGTCTCTCTCCTCCATTAAGTTGGATCTTCGAATTCAACTTCTTTCTAGCATATCGTACACAGACGGTGGAGGTCTTAAGGTATAGAGACATTTACGATCGAATAGAAATGCTCTTTCCATATTTCGAATACGACTTCTTCGGAAAGAAAGTAGACATGTTCCCAGTCACCGATGGTGTGCAGACCTATTACTTGATGCCACTTATTGTTCGACTCGATACAGGAAAGGTTCCATGGAGCAATAACAATCCATTGGTGAGACTAGCCGGCTATGCATTGATCGACATATACAACGGTGATATCCAAATATTTGCTCTCGGAGACGACTTCTTTAGTGAATTATTCAAGGATACATACAGCGAATATATTAAAACAGAAATTCCTGAATGGCTTGAACTTCAGACAAGATACCCTGAGGAACTGTTCGAGTGGAGAGTCGGGATGTTCAATTATTACCATGTCACCGATCCAGCTACCTTCATAGTAGCAAAAGAATTCTTTGAAGTTCCAGAAGGCTTAGATACTTATTATATAATGTCTCAACCTTCAGGTTTCGATGAACTTGAATTTGTAGGCTTGCTTTCTCTTGAACTTCGAGGAGCGAAGGGACGGAACTTAGCTGGATACATGGTAGTAGAGAATGATTATTCCAGGCTAGGTGTTATGACTTTCAATAAAGTTTCACTGGAATCAGATACAAAATTACTTGGACCTACAGCAACACGTGAGGCCCTCGAGAAAAATGCAGAATTCGCCACTTTGAGGACTCTACTTAGAACACCACGCATAGGAGACAATATCCTCTACAGAGTGGGCGAGCATGACGTATACTTTATACCTGTTTACACTGCCGGAGCTGGAGGTGTTGTGACTGAACTGGGAGTCGTCGCTTGTGTAGGTGCTCTATTTACTGGAGAATATTATGTTGGTCTTGGTGATACGGCAGAAGAGGCTTATAGAGACTATTTAACTGCAGTAGCCAAGATTGAGTTGCCTATACCTGAAGTTCCTACGGAGCCAGAGGAAGATGTTGAAGAGCGAACTGCAAATATTCTAAATATCTTTGAAAAAGCAAATGTTACACTAATGACTCCTGAAGCTTTGAATCCCACGGTTTCATATAATGAAGGGATGACAGACTATGTGTCAATTGACCAATGGAACCAGACTAGACATCTAGTCGAAGATTTTATCTCTGATTGGGCTATTGAGACAGACAAAATTCTTATGTGGCGAGAAGGATCTAATATCAACTTCGGAGCACTCTTAAACATCGATGGAATAACCGAACTCCACTACATAACCGTCAATCTCGAAGTTGAAGAAAACCCTGAGGAATAAAGATGAGCCTCTATAAGAAACGACGTGGACATGAAATCGGTGATGCGATCAATATTATCACGATTTTCATTGGACTCATTGTTGTTGGGGTAATACTTACTCTGTTAGTTAGATTTCAAAGAGGATTGCTGGGCATAGTTCTCGGCGGCTTGGCTGTAGCACTTGTAATCTATTGGATTCTAGAAATAAGGAAGACAATGAAAACAGAATTTAAAGTAAGAGAAATAGAGGCAAGAGAATGGGCACCTGATATAATAGAAAACAAGGACGAAATCGTAGTTGTCGGCAAAGTGCCAGGTCCAAGAGAGAAAATAAAAGTTCTTTTAGAAGAAAATTTCCTAGAAGTTAAAGGCGGTCTCGGCTTCCGTAAAGTCGTGAAATTACCATCCAAGATAGTGAGCTTCAATAGTTCATACAATAATGGCGTACTTGAAGTAAGATTAAAGAAATAATCGAAATTTTCAACAATAACCTCTTTACCGATCTAGGGATGTAGATTCTTTGAAAAAGACTACAGACTCAAGAAAAATATCAATAATTGTCTTGGTTACCTGCCCAGATAAAGAAAGTGCAAATAAGATTGCCTCCTCGCTTATAGAAAAAAAACTGGCTGCATGTGTAAATACAATTAACAATGTTGAAAGCATATTCAGATGGAAAGGAAAGATCGAAAAATCTTCTGAGAACCTCTTAATTATAAAATCAAAGAAGCGACTTCTCAAGAAATTGATTGCGGATGTGCAGCAAAATCATCCCTACCAACTACCAGAAATTCTTGCTCTGCCAATCATAGGAGGATCTAAAGCATATATCGACTGGCTGAATAATGAGACTCAAACTTGATTTAAAATATTGTTCGTGACCAATTTTGATTGTCTTTAGGAAGACAGATCTTCAAATAATCGCTCAACATTCAAGAGATTTGTTTCCAACTGAATCATGTGGGATAATTCTGGGAAAGAAACAAGACAATATCAAGATAGTTACAAAAATATTTCCGACAAAAAATATTTTAAAATCTCGCACAAAATATCAAATCAATCCTCGGGAACAATTAAATATCTATATGAAAGCCGATGAAATATCACTCGAGGTCCTGGGTTATTATCATAGTCACCCATTTGGAGATACAAAACCATCAGAAATAGATATCAAAGAAGCAAATCAGCCTTGTTGTTCTTATGTTATCTACTCAAATGAACAGAATGAGTTCAAGTCATTTCATTGGAATGGATCTTCATTCCTT
>DAOUZW010000155.1 GCA_030671315.1 Candidatus Bathyarchaeota archaeon | reverse complement strand
ACCGCGAATAGTTTGTTCCAAATGTCATAATTACGTAAAATCTGAAAATTATTCTAATCATATGTCGAGTGTACACGGAGTAAGAGTAAGGCAAAAATCCATTCTTGGAAAAAAAACCTTGATCATGGCCTTCGTATTGATCGTGATAATTGGAGTTACTCTGAACTATAACTCAATGTTCAAAGATACTTCCACTAATCTGGAACCTCAAGAGAGCACAACCATCAATCCTACACCACTAGAGAATACACCAACTAATCCTACACCACTAAGTTCAATCAAGCAAAGAGAGATTAATCGACAACTTTCGATGGTGACTACTATTGCTAGATGGTACACATATGATTCCAATGGAGTAGATGTGAAATATTTCTTGGTCAAGGGAAGCGATGGAAAAATACATCTTGGAACAGATGCATGCTACGATTGCTATGAACGCAAGCTTGGCTATAGACAGAACGGCGACGAAATGGTTTGCAATAAGTGTAGTCAAACCTTTCCAATTAACGGCCTAGGAACAGAAAATCTTGAAATGGAAGGCTGCTGGCCTAGCTACATTCCATTTAGAATCAATGAAGACAGTATAATTATTAGGATGTCGGACTTGGATACAAAACGATCCATGTTCAATTGATGCCAATCAAACTTGTGAACGAGACATCGTATGCCTAATAGTTAGCGCGCGCTTATTCTCAGCGAGCTAATACTCCTCTTTAAGATAGAATATTCATGAACATGTTAATACTTATGAATCAGCTTTGAAATCAATTAGCTGAGATACTTTGGTCGATACTCTAATCATAGAAAATATTACTTCTTTAGATCAAACAACATTAATTCTACAGATACTAACTAGCATAATTATAATCGCACTAGGCATTATTATTAATCAATTTTTCATTAAGAAATCAATTGATAAATTTGGTGAGAAGACTAAACTTGACATACACCATTTAAAGCCATTAAAAAGAGTCGCCTCTATAGCAATATCAATTTTAGTTTTATTCATAATACTCGGCATCTTCGGTTTGCAAGAATATCTTCTTGGCGCATTTGCTGTGGCAGGATTCGCCGGAATAGTGATAGGGATGGCTATACGAGACGTCGTTAGCGATCTATTGACTGGAGCATTGTTGTATATTTATCAACCTTTCAAGATCGGTGATTCGGTAGCAATTGGAGATATTTGGGGAAAAGTAGTAGACATTGGAGCTGGAGGAGTTAAAATACGAGCATGGAGTGGCGAACTCATCATTATACCTAATTCAAAAATGAGAACCTCAATAGTCCAAAATTTTTCTATAGATACGCGAAGAGCTACTATCACCTTCAATGTAGATTTTTCATCAGATTTCAGCAAAATACTAGAAGCATGTAAAAGAATTCTTAACGAAATTCCTGAGACATTAAAAAATCCTGAACCAATCATTAGAGTAGATGATTTCACTGAGAAAAGCGTCAAAATGTTGATACTAGTATGGTTTTCAATAGATGATTATTGGACAGGATACGCGAAAGTTCAAAAAAGTCTAGCAGATGCCTTCAAAGAAATGGGATTAAACCCCCCCATCATAAGAAAAGAAGAAAATATTAAAAAAAATAGTTAAGCGCGCCTCGCTATAATGAGACGAAGCGTGGTTTTAGAGAAATGAATCATGCTCAAGTTACGAACAGAACAGTAAGCTAGCTAATTAACATCCAAGTTAGAGGTTAAAATATTTGGACAATTACATTGATGCTAAGAGCTTGTTGACAGAGTTATACCAGGCGGATGCTGGAAACTGCTTCGATGATCATACTCTGGGTAAGATGTTAGATTGGCCAATTTTGGGTATAGCTGACGCTAAAGATCCCTGGTTCACACGGTTTAAAGAGGAGCTCATAGGCGATTTCTACTGGACACCACAAGAAGCTCTAGAACTGGTGGATGATAAAGCGCAGGCACGCAGCGTCATCAGTTGGTATATGCCAATTTCAAAGGTGGCTCGCGAAGCCAATGCTAAAGAGAAAAAAATTGCAGCACGACCATGGGCATACATTCGAACATTTGGTGAGAAACTCAATACAAGGCTACGTCATGGTATGGAGGATAGATTGAGGGATATGGGATTTGCTGCACTTGCTCCAGCAGTAGTACCGGAGTGCATTGAGCAGGATCGTTTGATGGGCCTGTCATCTTACTGGTCGGAGCGTCATACAGCTATGGTGGCTGGTCTTGGTACATTCGGTATCTCAGGTGGTCTGATAACTGAGCAAGGGGTTGCTACTCGACTTGGGAGTGTAGTTACAGATGCGTTTATCCAGCCAACTGTTCGTCCCTACGGTGATGATCCGTTTGCTTGGTGTCTGAGAACCGCTCGTGGGAAGTGTGGTACTTGTATTCTAAGGTGTCCAGCTAGTTCTATCGGAGAGACGGTGCAGGAGCGGGACAAGAAGGCCTGCCAGAGCTATTTGGATGGAATAAGCATTAGAGGTCAGGAGCTTTATGGTTGGGAGGGTACTTATGGTTGCGGTCTGTGCCAGACGGCTGTTCCATGTGAGCATCGCAATCCAACTGCATAAACGGGGAAGGAAATACCAAATATGACATCTGAATATACACAGCGGACAAGCTATGATGAGCTAGCTGTTGAGCACACAAACATGAAATCAGCCAGAAATAATCTATCTCAATATGGATGACTTAGCTTATTACCTCAAACGTTAGAAACTTTTTTTCTGGTTTAATGCATATCCTAATCCAATTGTAAATATTGGTATGCACAAATATCTCAATCCAATATCAGTGAAATACTCTAACACTGTCATTTGAAAGAAATTCGAGAACACCATTACAAGATCAAGAGCGATACTTATTATGAACCAAATGATTCCAAGAATAATTCCTTCTTGAACAAAATCATTTTTAATATTTTTATAATATTTTACTGCAAGCATTACGGCGACAAGAGAACCTACCACGATCATTATTGATTTAAAAAATGTCTGCGGAATAATGAAATTTCCTTCCATATCAACGAATAAGACTGATATTAAAAAAGGAATTAACCATGCCAGTATTCCGAAAAAAATAATTTTTAAGAATTTATTCACTTTTACCACCATTATTTTCTGTTAAAACGTGCGCACACATACAACTTGAAGCAATTGAGATTTTTGAAATTATTAGCGAGCGCTATGGACAATCTCTTTTTCTCAGTATTTCAGGCTATATTAGTCCTATCAATGAAAGTATGAGTAGAATAACCACGACTGCTATGCCGATCGAGACAAGCCATTTCAATGCTTTCGCGAAGAATCCCACAACAGCGAATAGAATGAAGATTCCGACAAGCACAAGAAGAAGAGTAAAGAAATCCATGTTTCATGCACTGAAGAACTATAATTTTGTCCTCAAATATTTAACTATAATCCT
>DAOUZW010000125.1 GCA_030671315.1 Candidatus Bathyarchaeota archaeon | reverse complement strand
GTTGGGCTTAAGCTCTCCTGCTAGGACTTGAAGGGCAGTCGTCTTTCCGGTACCATTTCTTCCGAGAAGACCTGTAACAATTCCTAGCTGAGGCGTGGGTAAACGATATAACTTAAACATATTTTGTCCAAAACGATGACTGGACTCCCCTTCCAACTCCTCTGGCAGATTAACAATAGTTATTGCCTCAAAAGGACACTTTTTTACACAGATTCCGCATCCTGTACAGAGAGCTTCTGTAATAACGGGTTTCTCTTCAGACTCGGGAATTTTTATTGTTTCAACTCTAGTTCTGACTTTTGGACAGAATTTTATGCACAGTATCCCGCAATCCTTCGGGCGACATAGTTCTTTATCTAATATTGCTACTCTTCCCATAGAATTCATCCAGTAAAATAAAAATTATTTAAGAGCGAAGATGTTGACCTATTCGTGGGTGGGATCCTACCATTCCTCTTCTTCCCAGCTCTCTTCTTCTCCCCACTCTTCTTCCTTACTCTTATCCTCCTCCTCATCATCCCACTCTATTCTCTTTACTAGCAAGTATGAGACTCCTCACAGTCTGAAGAATATTTCGCGTATATTAAATGATTTTTAAGGTTTATGGTTAAAATTAATTTCTTTAAAAAAATCCTTCATAAACAATGAAAGGACATTAATTTGATAAAACTTAGCCATTCAATAAGTTTTCAACCCTCAATAATTCGTTGAGATTCATTATAGATAAGTCAGGCTTATGTGAAATATTTGACAATTCTAACCCTTTCTGACCGATTAGGCAACTCTTCATGTTAACCATATTTGACCCAACAATATCATGTTTGATAGAATCACCTATGAAAAGAGCCTCTTCAGGCCTAATGAACATCTCCTTAACGATATAGAAGAAGATCCCAGGATATGGTTTCCTCACACCTATTTCTGAAGATGCAATAACGTAATCAAAAAACCTGTTTAATTTGAGGCTCGCTAGTACTCTGTCTGCAACTTGTCCAGAAGATGTGTTTGTGATTATGCCAAGACTATATTTGGAAGATAACTCTTCAAGAACTTCAATAGTTTTCGGTAAAAGGATTGCTGATTCAACTCGAGCATCAACAATTGCTTTTTCAGCTTTAGAGAGTAATTTAAAATCCAGATTTTCACCACAGACATCATAAAGCAACTCGGACAGCCAGACAGTCATCGGTATTTCAATCATGAAATTTTCGCGATATTCATTTAATCGCCTGTAGTGGCTCCAATATTTTTCTAAAAAAGATTCTTGATCTACACTAAAGCCTTTTGAACTCATATAATCTGCAATATCTTTCACTGCAGCTTCATCGGCAATATGATCGTCCACATTCCTATGGACTAGAGTCCCTCCTAAATCAAAAAGAAGTGCTTTAATAGTCAATTCTAAACGACTCCTTCATCCGTATCTAGACGTCATGTATAGTAAGTAATACAATATACCATCACAAAAAAAGTATCTAGGAGTTGTGACTCTCTTCAATATTGAGATCTTAGCAATAGGAAACGAGCTTTGTTATGGAAAAGTTGCGGATACTAATTCCTTCTGGCTGGCCGACCAATTAACTCGAGCTGGAGGTCTGGTTACAAAAATAACCTGCATCAGAGATTCTGAAGAACAAATTTGCCAAAATCTAAAAGAGATTATAGAACGCGAGGTTGATTTCTTAGTAATAACTGGAGGATTAGGACCAACAAATGACGATAAAACGTTAGACTCAATTTCAAAACTGACAAAACTTGAAACAATCCCAGATGAGAATGCCTTAGAGAAAATATCCAAACGCAAGAATATTCCTAAATCCAAATTACCAAAAAATTATGTTAAAATGGCACGGAAACTATCAGGAGCAGAGACTATAGACAATCCAGTAGGAATTTGCCCTACAATTACTTTGCAATTAAAGAAGACGACACTTATAGCGATGCCTGGACCACCAAATGAAGTTCAAGCAATATTCAAAACTCATATCTCAAAGATCATTGAGAAGTCTAGCGGTAGCAAAAGTCAATCAACTAGAGTAATTGTCAAAATGGCTGAGTCGGAAATTGCTCCAATCATTGAAGACATAGAGAAAAATATCGATAATGTCTATCTAAAACCCCTTGTCAGTAAATATGATCCAGAAAAAGGCATCCCTATCGAAATTATCTCATTTGAAAAAAATGACATAGAATGTTGGAAACTAATTGAGGAAACCAAAATATTATTGCAGGAGGCCGTCGAAGAAAAAGGAAGCAAACTAATCACATCAAACAAATAACAGAAAATTTATCATTGAAGAGTTAGCGAAATGATAAAGTCTTTGGACGAATACGATAAAATACTTTTGATAGAGGGATTATTTTCTAAAAAGAATATCGAATATGATCAATTAACGCAAACATTAGAACGAAAATCATCAGATGTAGTAATACAACTGCTAGATGGCAATCGAGTTCTTGGCCGAGATCATATTTTATTTGCAGTTCTTAATGCACTAAAAGGAAAAAAGAACAACAAAATGATTTCTGACGATCTTTCTATGGAGATTCTCGTATATGCATCAGCCCAACGTCAGATAAACAAAAGTATTGAGATTTCAGGAGTCAGGAAAAACTCTCATCGAATTGTGTTAGTAGCCCTATCAAAGAGTGAAAAGAAATTATATAATCTATTAGAATCGATATCAAAAATGCAAGATCTATCCATCGATAATTCATTATTTAACTTGTGGAACCGAGAGATGGCTGGAACAATAAAAACCATATTCAAAATATCAAATTCTGAATTTGAATCAATCAAGCGTAAAAACTATTCTGAAAAAAAAATATTTGAAGACCTCATCATCGAGAAGATGGCTCTTCTCTCACTCTCTTAGTGTTGTACTTTTCTTTTTCAATTGATAAATAAGAATCTGGTTTTATTAAAGAAACACCGGCTATACATGAGAGGATGTCTACTAACAGTATCTTAGATGGATTATTTAGATCTACCTTTCTAGGTATTTCAGATGCCACAGCCTCGATGATGTCTTTTGACTTTAGATCACTATGCCTTTTTTTTACTGTAACACGATAAGATTCATCCGATCTTATTCTAGCAGCTAATTTATGTGCAATCTTCTTTATTTCAATTATATCTGCTTGGACGTTCTTCTCTATGGGAGTAATTTTTAAGGCATACCGAATCTCCCACGGTTTATTTCCTAAGATTTCACGAAATCCAGAAATAGCTTTAAGAGGGTTAATTGACGTGTATGCCACGATCAAACCTACTGCAGGAGTAACATCAACTTCAGGGTTTTTATCACCCAATTCATTAAGAAGATACCATATTTCTTTGCATGTTCTCCGCTCGTTACCTCGTGATGTCGATATCAGTAGATTGAATTTTTGAAGCAATAGCATAACCTCAAGGATTGAAGAAAATCTTCAAATATGCAGTCATCATCTCCACATGTAGCTCCAGATAGTCATGGCAATGTAATATGATTCGCAATGTAAACCGAACTAAACATCATTATTAATCCAATTAATATTGCTAAAGGCAAACCTGGAAAGAAATCTCTCTTTTTAAGCATTAACATTCCCCAATAAGCTCCAAGTAAGACTCCTAAAGATGATATGACATATATTGATATACCAAAGTTTTTGAACGCCATGGATACTAGCATTGAATAGAAGACCACATCGCCCATTCCAATAGTGACATCTTCAAATGTAAAAGCTGCTCCAGTGAATTCACTAAGATGAATACTTTCGGATAATTTTCCGATAGGACCTTTGTATACTGAAAGAATATCATATATCACCAAGGCCAGTAAGAGTATAGTGGCTGACAGCAAGGGTATGGAAAATGCTAAGAAAGTGCCTATAAGGGAACCTATCGCTCCTATAGTCAAAGTCTGAATAATCCCTTTTCTTCGATAAACTGTGAACCAAACCAATATGGTGAGACATATCGATATGATTAATGAGAGAGAATCGACGAAAAATTCTGCATGTGAAAAGTGAACAATCTTTGAGATGTACCAATTTGTTAAGAGAAAAGTGGATAAAATTAATGAAAACCTCAAAACATATTTGAGAATCGTGAGTCGCCCACGTTTTACGATCAAGTAGATAATAGTAGCAATTATAAATAACGCAATGACGAAAAGAAGAGAATTTAGTGATGCACCAACTGTAGTCTCTGGAAAGACAGTTAGTCGTTCATAGTAGCTATCTGTTTGAACAAGGAA
>DAOUZW010000142.1 GCA_030671315.1 Candidatus Bathyarchaeota archaeon | reverse complement strand
AAGACAGACTAAGAAATAATTCGATTGATAAAGAAATGTCCAGTTATCCCGGCCCTCACATCCATCAGCTTATACATTCATTCTGGAAGATCCCTGCAAATATCTTCAGAAGGAATGCGAATTGGTAATAGCACAAATTAGTATGCCATCGGACTGGCAGATGTTATTAATAATAATACCTTTTGTCGCTGTTGTTATAGTCATTATTTTAGGCGAAATACTATTCAAGAGACGTAAAAAACGACTACGACAAAAACAAATAATGATGAGACCACATGAAGTCAGACCACAACCAATTGAGATGCCTGATACGAATACTCGGAAACTAGAACAGCTTCAAACAGAATTAGAAAACACTTCAAAACAATATCTTTCTGGAAAAATAAGCAAACAAGAATTTGACACTAAAGTTAGGACGATCGAAATTCAATTAATGAAGTATAAGACGATTGGACACCTTGAAGAGCCTCTAGAGGCTGAACCGAAAACAACCGAAGCTCGTCCTCCACCCGTCGAACCCATAATTATTGAACCTCCAACATCTAAACCTGGACCTACTGAACCTCCTCCTCAGAAACCTTCAACTGAACAACCAGTATCAGCCACAGCTACAACACCTGTAACTGAACCTAGACCAACCGAACCGCCGAAGAGAGTCTGCATCCATTGCAAAGAAGAGATCCCTCCAGACTCTATCTATTGTGATAGATGTGGCCGTTACTTGGGCAAACCTACTTCTGAACAATAAGTATCTTAAAAACGAGGCTAGTATATTATGACCTTCAACTGACTTGGAATTACACTTTTACTGTTCGATTACTTTAGCTAACTTAAAGTAGTATCTCGGCCATTGTGGCCACCCTACAGATACTGTATCTTCAAACTCAACAATTAAATCCATTCCTATCTCAAGTTTTACATTTTTGTCAACTATTATTCGACCAGATAAAGACAAACCTTCTTCGAGTTTCACTATACCAATTATGTAGGGAGCTTGTGAACTGAACTGTTTCGGAGCTATGTGAATAAAAGAGAAAGTGCGTAATTTTGCCTTGCCACTTAATTGGATCCATTTGAATCTAGATGATGAACATTTGGGACAAATAATTCTTGGTGGGATAAGTAATTTTTCGCATTCAATACACTTCAATGCCATGAGTCTTCCATGTCCGCAGAATCTATAGAAATTCTGGATAGTTGGCAGAATCTCTCCTGTTTCATCTCGGTCAAGGGTAATTTCTTCCAAACTTTTTAACTCCTTTTCATCTAATTGGAATCTTGTCTATATTGTGGTGCTATAAACATGAGCTACAGCTGTGGACCCATGTCCTCCAAGATTCAGAGTTAGACCTATTTCAGCATCATTCACTTGACGTGCCCCGGCTTGTCCTGTAAGCTGTAAAAATATTTCATATGCTTGAGCCACACCTGTTGCACCTACTGGATGCCCCTTTGATTTTAGCCCACCACTTGTATTAATGGGAATGTTCCCATCAATTGCAGTATCACCTGATTGAACTAGCTTGCCTCCATCACCTTTCTTACAGAATCCAACATCCTCGCTGATAATTAACTCTGCAATCGTAAAACAATCGTGAACCTCGGCAACATCAATATCTTTTGGTTTCATTCCAGACATTTCGTAAGCATCTCGTGCAGCTAAGGCTACAGCATTTAGTGAAGTCAGATCATCTCTTTCATAAAGTCCGATAGTATCGCTTGCTTGACCACTCCCCTGTATGTATATGGGGGTATCAGAAAATCTCTTTGCTAGCTCGGGTTTTGTAAGGATTACACATGATGCACCATCTGAGATAAGAGAACAGTCGAATAATCTCAATGGTGAAGCGACTACTCTTGATGTCATTGCTTGTTCTAAAGTAATTTCTTTTTGCATCTGGGCTTTTGGGTTTAATGAACCATTATGATGATTCTTCACTGCAATTGTAGCTAATTGCTCTCCTGTAGTATCATATTCATGCATATGAGCTCTTGCTATCAAAGCAAATAATCCTGGAAATGTAAATCCATGCCATTGTTCAAAAAAGTTATCCGCTGAAAGAGCAAGATATTCGGTTGCATCAGAGGTTGCTAAATGTGTTAGTTTCTCAACACCACCGACCATAATCACATCTACAAATCCCGATTTAATTGCTTGAATACCACACCTTAAAGCAACACCAGATGACGCACATGCGTTTTCAAACCTTACAGCAGGCACAGGATTCAGTCCTATCCAATCTGCCACCAGAGGTCCGGTATGACCTTGATGTTCTGCAGATTCCGTCATGTGACCTAAATATAATCCCTTTACATCTTTCCTTGGATCAAGATTTGGACATTTATCGAACGCTTCTTTTGCAGCATAAGTAAAAATTTCTCTAGCAGAAAACCCATCTAATTTTCCAAACTTTGAAAGGCCAGCAGAGACTATTGCAGCCAAAGGTTTTTCAATCAAAGAGAATCGACTCTGTTAGAATGAAAAGGAGAATTTCAATCTATCGATAATATTACGATATAAATTGATTGGGAAGATTTGCAAAGTGAAACTAATTTACCTAGTAATAAACACTAATGAGAAGTTAGTTCGTGAATAACATGGGCATCAATCTAGATGAAAAAAACCTGAAAAAACAGATTATAGATTGCATGAAATCTCTTCATAGTAGAGGCCTTATGACAGGTGTAGGTGGAAACGCAAGTGCCCGACAAATGGGAGAAGAAAAGGCATGGATTACTCCTAGTGGGCTTTACAAGCCAGACCTTAATCCTTCAGATTTAGTAAATATAGATTTAGAGGGTAAAGTTATTGAAGGAATGTTCAAACCATCAATTGAATGGTATTTTCACACCGCGATTTATAAGAAGAGAACTGATGTTAACGCCATATTACACACTCATAGTCCTTTCACTATGGGTCTCGCATTGGCCAATGTGAAACTTCGACCGATTACATTTGAAGCTGCAACCATACTGGCGGATGTACCCATTTTACCCTTCAAATATCCAGGAACAGAGGAATTGGGCAATCAAGTAGGCGATGCCATACTCGGTAAGAGAGCAGTGATTCTTCAAAACCATGGAGTCATAACTATTGGTTTTGATCTTATCGAAGCCCTATCTACTGTTGTTTTCCTTGAAGAAGTAGCCATAATGACTTTTGTCGCAAACACTTTTGGGCCTCCCAAGGAGATCCCCTCAGACCAAATAGAGCTGATTAAGAAACTCTATAAAATATGATGGTATTCAATCGATGTTCGGACACATAAACAAGCTAATTCGAGTAAATCTCACCGAATCAAGAATATTTACTGAGAACCTTGACAGGTATGATTTAAAAGAATACATCGGTGGAAGTGGCTTAGCGGCTAAAATAATTTTTGATGAATTAGATCCATCGGTCGATCCACTATCTCCTGAAAACATTTTGTTATTCATGACTGGCCCATTAACAGGAACCGCGTCTCCATCTTGTGGAAGATATTGTGTGTGTACAAAATCTCCACTTACAGGTTTATGGGCAGAATCACATGCAGCTGGATTTTGGGGTCCAGAATTAAAATTCTCTGGGTATGATGGGATAATCATCAAAGGAAGATCGGATAGCCCAGTATATCTATCGATAATCGATGGGAAAATAGAACTAAGAAATGCTTCAAAATTATGGGGAGCAGACACATATCAAACAGAAGAATATCTCAAAGATGAATTAGAAGATCAATCGCTTAAGGTTGCATCATTTGTTCAAGCTGGAGATAATGGCGTCTTATTCGCATAAATCATGAACGACTCAG
>DAOUZW010000012.1 GCA_030671315.1 Candidatus Bathyarchaeota archaeon | reverse complement strand
TTGAGGGTGGTATAGAGAGATATCTATCAGAAAAAGAAACTCCGGATGGCCGAAATGGTGTTATTATTCAATTCTGGGGCGGTTTGGGCTCATCAAAATCACTTGAAGATTCTGTAAAAAAGTTTGAGATTGAACTCTCCTATAGAATAAGGCAAGACATACTCGTAAAACCTTTCACGTCGATATTCAATGCTCATGATAATCCGATAGGGTATATTGATACTATGGAACGAATTGGTCATTGTGGTGATGGTTTTGAATGGGAGGAAGATTTGAATGGTAGAAGAATTATTAATGTGCCTATAATGGTTCCTGATTTTCGAATAGAGAGGAATCTTGGTTATAGTCGAGGAGTTATGGGAGGGAATTTTTGGTACATGTGTCGTACAAAGGAGGCTGTTTTCAAAGCAGGTAATAGAGCTTTAGATGCTATGCATGAGGTTTCTGGCATAGTTACACCATTCAATATATGTTCTGCAGGATCAAAACCTGAGACAAAATTCCCTTGGATTGGTCCGACAACTCATGAAGTGTATTGTCCATCATTAAAAGATAGAATTGGAGATAGAACAAAAGTCCCAGAAAATGTAGAATATATTCCAGAAATTGTGATAAATGGTACCACATTATCTGCTGTTTCCCAAGCAATGAAAGTAGGAATTCAAAGCATTTGGGATATGCCGGATGTAATTAGAATCTCAGCTGGAAACTATCAGGGAAAACTTGGTAAATACAAAATAGAATTGCAAAGGCTATTTATTTGACATTAGAAGTCTTAGGATTTGGAGCACTCAATTTAGACAAATTATATAGAGTAGATAGAATAGCGGCAGCTGGTGAGGAAACATTCGTAAAAGGATTAACAATATCTCCTGGCGGCTCAGCAGCGAATACGATAGTAGGATTGACAAGACTTGGTGTTAATACTGGCTATATAGGTAAAATTGCTAATGATTCTGAGGGTAAATATATTCTAAATGACCTGAGAAATGAGAAAGTAAATGTAAAAGGAATTAATATTACAAAAAAAGGAAGAAGTGGTGTTTGCATAGGGTTCGTTGATAATTTTGGAGAAAGATCACTGTATATTGATCCAGGTGTAAATGATAACCTCACCTATAGAGAGATCAATCAAGATTATGTGGAATCATCAAAGTTTGTTCATCTTACTTCTTTTGTTGGTAATATCTCATTTAGAGCTCAAAAGTCCTTAGTGAAAAATTTTGAATCAGAGATCACAATGGATCCAGGGGAGCTTTATGCTAGAAAAGGAATTAATGAAATAAAATCAATCTTGAAAAAAACATTTGTTTTCCTTCCAAATGAAAATGAAATTAGAATTCTAACAAATCAAAATTATGAAATTGGTGCTAAAGAACTTATCAAACTTGGAATAAGTATAATTGCAGTTAAATTAGGGCATAAAGGATGTTATGTGACTAATGGAAAAGAGGATTATCTAATTCCACCATTAAAAAAGAAAGCTAAAGATTCAACAGGAGCAGGTGACGCATTTTGTTCTGGATTTATTTACGGTCTTCTTCATGGAAGAGATATATATGAATGTGGTAGACTTGGAAATTTTATTGCATCATGTTGCATAGAGAAATATGGAGCAAGAACTGGTTTACCAACAAAGAGGGAACTTACTGAACAATATTCTAAATAAAAATGAAATTTTTAGAAAATTAGACTAAAAGATCTTTTTCTTTTCTCCATATTCCCATGATAGTTTTGGACGCCATCTATCAACATAATTTGGGTACTTTACTCTTTCAATGTTGGTATCTTTTGGATATTCGAACTTTGTTCCACTTTGCATGATAACTGTTTTCATCAATGGTGCATTATGTTTAACAATCCACTCTAGTTCATAGGGATCGCCTTGCATATTGGCCCAATCGTAATGCATAGGAATTAATATTTTAGTTCTCAAAGCTTCTGCAACTCTATATGCATCATATGAAGTCATTTTGTCTGTAACACCAACTGGATTTCCTCCAAATTGTAGAAGGGCTACATCAATTGTGTTTTCTAATCCGATTTTATAGAATAGATTTGCGTAGTGAGAGTCACCATTATGAAAAATATTGCCTGCAGGTGTTTTTATTAAAAAACATAATGCGCCGTCTTCCATTTTTTTTGGTGGTTCCTTTCCACTAAATAATAGAGTTCTATCAGCTGTTTCGGCAGCTACTATAGTGGTATCTCCAACTTTCGTACTTTCTCCCCATCTCAATTGTACTATTCTGTCTTCTGATACACCATACTCTTTGAGTTTAGAGCAGACTATTTTCGGCCCAATGAATTTTGCATTCGTAGTTTCAGACAATGGAACTATGGTATAGGGGTCACAGTGATCAGGATGGAAATGAGTAATAAGAACAGCGTCACATTTCTTGATAGCCCATGGATCAATGACGTGTGGAAATGTTCTTAACCAGTCTATTCTTTTAGCACCTGATTGCCTACAAACACCACAACCATCTTCTAGTGATGTGTAAAGAGATGGCCCACTATAATGATCTATAAGCAAATTTGTCTTTTGGGTTTTAATGAAGAATCCACATGCACCAAGCCACCATATAACGAAGCTTTTAGATCCTACCTTAGTATTTTCTATTCTCTTATTTAGCCAAGTACCCCACTCTGGAAATGCTGTTTTTAGCCAAGAATCTCTAGTAATCTTCCCTACACCAACACCACTAACATAAGCATATCTTGATCCTGGAATGCCTATATCTTCATCTGAAGACATCGTAAAAACCTCAGACACTTTCTAAATATTTTACTAATTTAATACTTTTTTCTTTTTATAATGGTATAACAATTTTCTAATTAAATTTAGTAAATCATTTTTGGAAAACTGGTGAGGAAAATTATTTCATATTCATTACTTCTTTCAATTTTGAGACTTCTGTAAAGACATGAAAATTATCCATTTTTGAGAGTTTAATATAATTCTCAATATCGATTTTTCTCATGGTCAGTTTCAATTCGGACCCGTTTGGAAGAATTGTAGTTTGAATTCCCTCTTTGTTATCTACTGGAAAAATATATACAGGCACATTAGTTTTGGTTGCCTGAGACGCCGCATTTGTTATCAGTGTGTCAGCTATTCCGTGGACAATTTTTGCAACTGTGTTTGCTGTCGCAGGACATATTAGAAATAGTTTAAATTTACCTATCTGTAATGCACCTGGTAGATAGTAGAAAGGTTCTGTCCTATTAGCGTCTACTTCAAAAAATATTTTTTTAGACATGGACTCTAATTCTTTTCTCAGACCGTACCATTTTATAACTTGTTGAGCTGCTTTAGATAAAAAAATGTAGAGTTTAATTTTCTCATTTTCATTGATAATTTCTTTCATTTTGTGAATTATCTCAGGCATCAAATCCCCTGAACCAGTAATGCCCCAAGCAGCTCTTAATTCCAATTATATCATCTATATTTGGCTATTATAATAAAGAAGTTATCATTAATGATTCATAAATATATTTTTAAAAAGTTAATAGGAAAAATAATTTTATTTAGAATCTTCCTTCCCAATTTTTATTTCTATTCCGACTGTTTTCTTTACTAAATCGGCTAGTTGATCTGTAGAAGGTATCTTACCTCTTTTTCCTGATATGGATGTTATGAGCGGGTATTCTCTGCTTCTTTTTATTCTGTTGATTATTGGTCTGAGCCATTCATTTACGTCTTCTGTAATAAATATAAGTGAGATTTCTTGGTTCTGCAATAGTTGATCTAATTTCTTTTCGGCTTCCTCTTTGCTACTAACTGAGTGACTATTCTTTATGCCTGTTATTTTGAAGTATGTAGCAGTTTCTCTATCAGCAAGGACTCCAATAGTGGCCATATTTCTCTACCAAGATAATCTATGATGTTGAAAATATTCAACGAGTTTAAATTAGTATTCTTAATAATTTTCTTTTTATCTAGAATTGTTTGAGTATATCTTTTCTTTCCATTGTTCTATTACAATAATGACATCGCAATTGGATAGGTTCCACAATCTGAACATGAAATATTGATCTCACTGGCTCTTTAGAATTTGAAATACAGGAGGGGTTGCCACATTCAACTATTCCCTTGATATCTTTAGGTAAATTAACTTTCTTTTTATCTATAACACCATATTCACGAATTATGTTTATTGTTGCGTTAGGAGAGATTAGAGCTATCTTATCTACTTCTTCGGGTTTTAGCTCTCGTCCTTCTATTTTGACCATATCCTTTTTCTCAATATTCTTACTTTGAACATTCATCACTACCCCAACAGTATTACTCTCCTTACCTGTAATGTTCAATATCTTTAGTACATCTAGAGCATAACCAGCGGATATATGATCAATCACAGTACCATTCTTGATTTTCTTAACGTAGAGTTCATATTTATCAGCCTGAAACATGATTCATCAAACCAAAATTTCTTAAACAGATATTTGACGGTAACTATATTGAGTTATTTCATGTAATTTATTATACAAAGATCTTGTTTAATATATTTGCAGACAGAATTATAGATGTTGGGGATAGGTTGAACGTGCCTACGAATTTATGCATAATATTTTCGAATAAGAGGTTTTGGGAATGAATCTTCAAGGAAGAAACATTATTTCCATTAGAGATTTCACAAGAGCTGAACTTGATTTTATGCTTTCGACTGCAGATAAAATGGAAAACTTAGCAAAAAGAGGCTCTGATATACTTAAAGCAAAGATTATGGCAACGCTTTTTTTTGAACCTAGTACCAGAACGAAATTAAGCTTTGAAACTGCAATGTACCGATTGGGAGGAATGAACATCGGATTCTCTGAACCTGGAGTGGCATCAATACAAAAAGGTGAGAATCTTTCGGATACTGTCCGCGTCGTCGAAAACTATTCTGATGTTTTAGTTATCAGACATCCAATGGAAGGCGCCTCTCGTTTAGCCAGTGAATTTGCTAATATACCTGTCATAAATGCAGGTTCTGGTTCTGAGGAACATCCTACACAAGCAATCCTTGATATTTATACAATGAAAAGAGAATTCGGTTCTGTTGATGGGTTAAAAGTAGCCATGATAGGTGACCTACGATACGGTAGAACTGTTCATTCTCTTACTTACGCTCTGTCACTCTACAGTGGAGTGAAACTATACCTAGTTTCTCCTGATATCTTAAAAATGAGAAATGAGGTTCTTGATGATATTGGTCGTATGATAGATATTGAGGAAGGGAGACAACTAAAGGAAATAATTAACAAAGTTGATGTGATATACATGACAAGAATTCAAAAAGAGCGATTTGCTGACCCAGCGGAGTATGAGAGTGTAAAAGGTTCCTATAGATTATCTAAAACAGATTTAGAAGAAGCTAGGAAAGATGCAATAGTTATGCATCCTCTACCTAGAATCGATGAAATAGATGCCAATGTAGATAGTACTATAC
The DNA here is from genome assembly GCA_030671315.1 of Candidatus Bathyarchaeota archaeon. Taxonomy (GTDB): domain Archaea; phylum Thermoproteota; class Bathyarchaeia; order 40CM-2-53-6; family RBG-13-38-9; genus RBG-13-38-9. Next base: position 8,569 of record DAOUZW010000012.1, on the reverse strand, counting down.
ATGCAAGATATTTCAAACAAGTCTGGTATGGTCTTTTAGTTAGAATGGGTCTACTTACTCTCGTTTTAGGTTCGGTTCCATAGTTAGATGATTAATAGCGTGCTTACGATATTGAATATATAGTACGACTTTCAACATCTCTTCTTTTTGCTTCAGGCCATAGTTCCATTGGAGTATATGTTGCTGATGATCTTCCATATATTGTAGGATTCGTGGATCCACACCCTGGACAGGTTGAGGCGACACCACCATATGTTTTGTTACATTTACTACAGTATGATAAGTTACTTGTGTATGTGAAGAATCTAAGATTACTATTACATAATTGGTCTGTTAGGTTCATTAGTTGTTTCGGATCTTGTTCAGTTGGGGCTAAACAAATAAGACTCAAATGGCCTCCAGGACATAGTGTCTGGAACTTGCTCTCTAATTCGATTCTTTGTTGTAGATTAATTTTTGCTGAAAGAGGAACAGTAAATAAATCTGTGTAATATGGATAGTCTCTAATTCCTTCGGCGGAAACTTGTCCTGGTCCATATTTCATCATATCAAGTTTGGCAAGTCTGAATGCTGCGTTATCTTGAGGTCTTTGAGCGACGACGAGTCTAATACCTGACTTCTTAGATGTCAATTCTGTAAAATCAATTATTCTTTTAAGGATCTTAGTAGCGAAATCAGCAGCTTTCTCATTCTCATTGAGCGAGGCACCTATGAATGTTCTTACGGCTTCACTCAAACCTAAGAAACTTATTCCATAGGTTGCATTATTTTCGATAAAATAGGAGCTGTCACGCCCACCGGATAATAATGGAAGAAGATTCTGTTGAAGCCTTTCTTTCAGTACTTCACTTTTTCTTTGTAATGCTTCTGCGGCCAAATTTAATTGTGTATCAAGTATTTTCTGGAATCTATCAATTTTTTTATGAGAATCATATGCTATTCTAGGAAGGTTCAAAAAGATACTAACCGCATTGCCTGTTCTCAAGCAATCGTCTTCCCAATTTCCGGTCCAAGAATTATCTAATCTTAATCCAGTGGCAGTATAGGTAGTCTTATCTTCTTTTTCCAAATTTGCAAAATATGGTAAGAAATTCTTTGTTGCAAGTTGATGAATTTTTAACATTAAATTTTCAGTTTTCCTATCTGTTGGTGATGGCCGACGTATCTTGAAGATTAATCTTGGATTGAAGAGTGGTTTCTCATTTGATGCCTCTGCTGCAGCATCAACAGAGGCTTCGAAAATTTCACTCGCTACTTCAGCATGATCTGAATATTTACCTGGATCTGACCCTTCCGGCCCAATAGCATCAACATCGAGAAGATAATCAGGTATAGCAAATTCAAAACCAAGTGAAAGCCCATTGGTTTGATCATTTGAATAAACGTCTTCTCGTATATTTGTGAAGAATTGATATAATGAGTCTCTAAGTTGAGCTTTTGTTATTTTTGATGCATAAGGTGCCAAGAAAATGTTGAACAGATCAAAACATTGTTCACCAGTTACTTCTTTTTTTGCTAGTTGGTATACAAAATGAGCTGTTGATAGAGCACCTTGAAATGATTTTGGTGGTTTTTTGGTTGGAAAACCATTTTTGAAGAAAAACCGTAGGTCATGTGCTACCTCAGTGGGTTTGAGGATCCATTCTCCAAGATTGTCAACATGCAAATCCCCTGATAAATGCGAATCAGCGATATTTCTTGGAAGAAAATTCAGAAGTGCGTATTCTTCAATTACCGAGTTACCTGCAGTGTCTACTACAGATTGAGGACCAAGCATCTTCTCACTTGAATATCTTAGGAGTTGAGAAACATCATATACAGGCATTCCTAATCTGGTAAGCTTATGTCTATAATCCTCGAGTCTCTTTTCTATTAGTATAGCATTAATGAATTCTCTAATTAGAGGTGCAGTCAAATAACTTGTTCGAAGCCTTAGTAGCCTTTCTTCTGCTTCAGCAGCTATTTCTTGAGCTAGCTCATAAGGAACACCAGCTTCATTAATGAGTGAACTGGCGATTTTTTCTCTTTCGAATTCTTCCAATGAAAGTCTTGATGTTCTAACATATAGCTTTCCTTTTTTAGCTGCAATATATTCCTCTAGGTCTCTTTCGAAATTGACTAACATCTCACCAAGTTCTGTTATGCCATATTTCTTGGTTTTTTTATCTAGAGTTACAAGTCGAGTTCCTGTCACGCTTTTGAGGTGATAAACAAATTTGCCTGCATCCCTTATTGGATCCAATCCAAGTGATGCCATAACTTCAGTGTAAGGAAGTGGTCCTCTTGACTTCAGAAGTTTGAGTATCCTCAGTCTTACAGATGATGAAGCAGAGTTTAGAATATCAACTCCAGACTTCTCGAAAGACATTGACAATTTCTATGCCTCTTATTTGGATTACAACAATAAGAATTTGTTTAAAAGATTAAACAATTAGTTCGAGTATAGTACACTTTCTTTGAGTTACCGTTCTTGACATTATTATTGCATACAGTTGATTTGATAATTAAATAAAAAGATCTAGATATTTTGTTATTCTGTAACACAGAAACACTTATACGATGAAATAATGAATATATCGCAGGAATAGAAGACTCACATCATCGCCTTGTCTAGAGATAAAATTTCCGCCCAATCAAATATCGGTTCACTAGTCTTCTTTTTTCCTTTTCTCCCATTTGGGCCCTTAGGGCCCTAACAATTATCTTTTTTGCCCTATCATAACTTGATTTGTTATTCTAATCTGGTGATAATGCCTTTAAGAGTGGGAGTTTACTTTTGCGCAGGGGCGGTGGTCTAGTTTGGTCCAAGATCCCGGTCTCGGGTCATCGTTGCAAGAAAGCCGGAGATCGCGGGTTCAAAGTGTTATTTTGATACATGAGCGTCCCGCCCGCCCCACTATTTTCATAATTCAATGTTAATACTGAATCTTTATGGTTCGTACAAAAAAATTAGTTTTTTGATATTGCTGAAGTTAGAAATTAATTTTATGAACTGTTTTTTTACTTTTCCCTTTGCTGAATTTCTCTCGCTGCTATTACACCCGAAACGGATGCTTGTATTAATCCTCGTGTTATTCCTGCACCATCCCCAATTGCAAATAAATTATTGATCTTAGTTTCTAATTTGTTATTTAATTCAAGTCTTGATGAATAAAATTTCACTTCCACTCCGTAAAGTAAAGTATGTTTCGAATATATTCCTGGTGAAACTTTGTCCATAGCTTGCAACATTTCCTTTATGTCCTCTAGGTAACGATATGGTAAAATGAAGCTTAGATCTCCTGGTGTTGCATATTTCAATGTTGGAACCACAAGGTTTCTAGCTATTCTTTCTTCTGTTGATCTTCTTCCGGCCTCAAGATCTCCAAGTCGTTGAACGATAATTCCGCCTCCCAATAGATTAGCGAGTCTAGCAATATATTTTCCATAAGCAATAGGTTCTCTGAATGGTTCAGTGAATTTTGTGCTTACTAGTAAAGCGAAGTTTGTGTTTTTTGTTTTTTTCTCAGCAAAACTTTGTCCATTAACTGTAACGATTTCATTGTAAGATTCAGTTATAATCTCTCCATAAGGATTCATACAAAATGTTCTGATCATGTCATCAAATGATCTTGAATGATAGATGAATTTGGGTTCGTATAGAATGTTAGTCAATTCTTCAAGAACAGGTGCGGAAACCTCCACTCGAACCCCTAAATCAACTGGGTTGTTCAGTGTTTTAAGACCCAACATTTGGGCTTCAGAAGTTAACCATTCCGCTCCAACTCTACCTGGTGCCACAATAACATATTTGCTTTTAATTTTTTCTCCGTCTTTGAACTCAACACCCTCTATCTTTCCATCTTTTACTATTAGGTCTTTTACTTCAGTTGATGTTCTTATCTTAACTTTCTTTTGAAGAACTTGTTTTGCTTTACTTAGAACTTTGCCACAATTCTCCGTACCTAAATGTCGTATACGTGAAGGAACAAGTTTCAGTCCAACTAGTGCTGCCTTTCTTTCTATCTCTTCGATCTTATTATTATCTGTTCCATAGAGTTTCTTGGGAGCACCAAATTTTACATAAATTGAGTCTACATAATCTATTAGCCTGTTCAATTCGACAAGATCGATGTACTCGTCAAGCCATCCCCCTACCTCAGATGAGAGTGTAAGCTTTCCATCACTAAAGGCTCCAGATCCTCCCCAACCTGTTAAAAGGTCACATGGATCACATCGCACACATCCGAAACCACGATCAGCAGAGCATTTTCGTTTCTCCAGCTGAAGACCCATATCAATCATTAAGATATTCAAATTAGTCTTATTGACTAGCTCTAATGCAGAAAATATTCCTGCAGGTCCGCAACCAATGATTGTTACATCATAACTCAAGAAATTTACCTCGGAGCCAGAAGAATGGCAATGAGATTCTGATATAAGCTTAACTTTTTTTTTAAAATTATGATTTTGGCTTTTGATATTAATGAAATTATTATAGAGAAATAGTTCTGTCTTTTGTTGTTAGTCTAACACCTGTTTCATTTATGACATTCCCGATAATGTGAGTTCTTAACCCTAATTTATCACATGACGAAATTATTTGGTCTGTATTAGTCTTGTCAGACATCATACAGAGTCCAATTCCCATATTGAATGTCTTGTACATCTCATCATCAGCAATTTTTCCGATATCGTGTATTAGCTTGAATATTGGCTGAGGTTCAGGCATATTCTGTAAATGAAATCCTACATTTGCATGTGGTTCAAAACGTTTGAGTTTTGAGAAAGCTCCTCCAGTTATATGAGCTATCCCATGTATCTCTGCATTTTGTATTGCAGTCATTACCGCTGGAACATAGATTTTCGTTGGTTCTAGGAGTTCTTCTCCTAGAGGTCGACCAATTTCAGGTATTTCTTTTTTCAAAGAATATTTTGCATTCTCGATTAAGACCTTTCTTGCAAGAGAGAGCCCATTGCTGTGTATTCCACTACTCTCAATTCCTAAGATTATATCTCCAGGCGATAATTTATCCCCCATAATAATTGAATTAGTATTAATCACGCCTAAACAAAATGCGGCTAAGTCGAATCCTCGTCCTGGTATAGCACCTTTGATTACGTCAGGCATAATAGCTGTCTCGCCCCCAACTATGTTCAGATTTATCTCTTTCGCAGCATTCACCAAACCCTTCATTATTTCATGCAGCATTATCTCATCTGGCTTTTCCAAAGCCAAGTAATCGATTAACGTTGTTGGTTCTGCTCCAATACAGATAAGATCGTTTACACACATAGCAACGCAATCTATTCCTATTGTATCAAATTTGTTCATCAATTGAGCGATTAGTACTTTAGTTCCGCATCCATCGCAATGTAGTGCAAGTGCTTTTCCTTCGCCAATATCTATAAGTGAAGCATAGTGTCCGAAGCCTTTTATCACGTCACAAAGCTTGCCCTTTCTAAAACCATAAGTATTCTCTATTAATTTTGCAATTGTAGCGTGACTAACTCTGATCTTTTCTCTATCTACACCAGCTTTCTCATAGTCCCAATTCAATACTATCGCTCCGAATTGGAAATCAATTCAGGATATGATAAAGATAGAATTCTAATAGCTAGAAAAGCAGCATTTTCTCCGTTATCTATTCCTACTGTTGCAACAGGAACTTGTTTAGGCATTTGCATGGTTGCGAGGAGAGCATCTAAACCTTCCAGCTTAACATTAACTGGAACTCCAATAACTGGTCTAGATGTTCTTGATGCTATAAATCCTGGAAGTTGAGCTGATAGACCAGCTATGGCTATAAAGACAAGGACTTTTGATGAATCAATATATTTGGAAAGTTCTTTTGGGTTTCTATGTGCAGAAAGAATTTTCTTTTCATAAGATATGTTAAATCTTTCGAGAATTTTTATTGTCTTTTCAGCTATGTGGTTGTCACTTTCACTACCTAAAACAACAGCTACAAGTTTTTTTAGTTTTTGATTATTTTTTTTCAAGCTGGAATTTCAGTCTCCCATATTCTTGTTTTTCTAGTTCCAGTCTTTTCTTTCATAGTTTCCAGAACTCTTTGTGCATATGGTGTAGGATATTCGCCTGTTAGACATCCTAGACAAAGATCTTCTTTTGGAATGTTGATGGCTTTTATTAGACCTTCTAGGGTTTGATAGCCTAAGCTATCCGTGCCTATTTTTCTCTGAATACTTTCTAAATCGATTTTTGCGGCAATTAATTCTCCATAGCTTGCTATATCTATTCCATAGAAACATGGTGAGATTATAGGTGGACAGGTACTCATAAGATGGACTTTATTTGCTCCTGCATTTCTGAGCATTTGAACGATAACTTTACTTGTGGTCCCCCTGACAATGCTGTCGTCAATTACAAGTACATTTTTTTCACTAACTGCAGATTTGAGAGGGTTGATTTTCAGTTTTATCGCAGAATCTCTATCTTTTTGTCGTGGCATTATGAAGGTTCTGTGGATATACCTATTTTTTATCAAGCCTTCAGCTACAGGTACTCCTGTTTGGTAAGAATAACCTTCAGCTGCTGTTCTTGAGGTATCAGGAACAGGAACTACAACATCAGGTTTGGTATCATATGTCTTGGCTAAGTTAATGCCTAGGTTGAATCTTACATCGTAAACACTTTTTCCTTGAAGAATTGAATCAACGCGACTGAAATAGACAAATTCAAACATACAATGTGCTTTCCTTTTGGATGGTTGGTAGCAGTATTTTTTGCAAGTATCTTTAGTCGCGATAGTTATTGTTCCTGGCTCCAAATCTCCTACCAAATTTATGTTGTTACTATCCAAAGCCACACTCTCAGAAGCAAAAGCTATTGTATTTCCCTTTCTACCCTGGCAAAGTGGCCTTAGACCTAATGGGTCTCTTACTGCGATTAATTCTCGATTTCTTGTTAAGATTACTAGCGAGTAAGCTCCGTCAACCTGTGATGATAACTCCTTAAATGAGGAAATGTAATCTCCACTTTTGTCATAATTCATCCTGAGAAGTTTCAGTATAACCTCAGCATCACTGTTGGCTTTGAGTTTTAGTCCTTCATTCTCTATCTTTCTTCTTAGATGCATGTAGTTTGCCAAATTTCCATTGTGTCCTAGGGCAAACATGTTATCTGTCATAGGTTGGGCATTAGCCAGTGTTGATGTGCCAGTAGTAGAGTATCTAACATGGCCTATTCCCATATTTCCAGAAAGTGTCCATAGTTTTGGTTTCAGATTTTGAGATACGAGTCCCCTGACTCTTCTTGAAGATATTCTTCCATTCTTGATAACTGATATTCCTGAGGATTCTTGTCCTCTATGCTGAAGAGACATTAATCCATAATATACGTTGATAACTGCATCTTGCCGGGGATTACTTATGCCAAAGATACCACAAGCATCTTTCTTTCCTCTTTGGATTCTATACATTTTAAGGGCTCACCATTGCTTCTGGAACAGCTCTCTCCCACGCTTCTTTCATTTGGTCAATTGAATTCCGAGCAATTCTATTTTTTCCCCAAGTGATTTCATAATTGTCATTTGAAACTTTACCTATTATGGCAGCAGAGACTCCCTTTTTCCTTGCAAGTCTCAAAACTTTTGTCGCATGAGGTTTTGGTGCAGTAACTATGAATCTAGCATTTGACTCTGAGAATAGAAGATCATCAATCCTAACATTTGGATTGCGTGGGATCAATTTTGCATCAATTTTCAAACCAAGGTTACCTTTGATTGCCATTTCTGCAAGTGTAACTGAGATTCCGCCCCGTGAGCAGTCGTGAGCTGCTGTAATATATCCATTCCTAATTGCTTGCATGATAGTTTTTATTGAAGCATTCTCTCTAGAAACAACAGCACTTGGAGGTTTACCTTTAGGAAAATCTATAAGTTTGTAATATTGTGAACCGCCTAATTCTGAGTATGTTTTGCCTATCATGATTATTGATTGACCTGTTCTTTTCAGTGCTATGTTTGTTATCAGTTTTAGGTCTTCTATTAGTCCTAACATTACTATTGTGGTTGAAGGTTTTACAGCATTTCCAGTTGTTTCATCTTCATTATAGAAGCTAACGTTACCTCCAACGCATGGAATTTTTAAACCCTTAAGCATATATGACATTCCGTTTATTGCCTGTCTAAACTGCCAGTAAACATTCGGATTCTCTGGATTTCCAAAGTTACAACAATCTGTAATAGCTATAGGCTCAGCACCAGTGGCTACCACATTACGAGCTGCCTCGGCTACTGCTGAAGCATGTCCATTATAAGGATCAAGAAAACAATGGGCGCTATTACAATCTGCCTTTATTGCCACAGCCTTATTCTTTCCAATCAGTCTAAGTACAGCTGCGTCTGCATCTCCAGGCTTTAAAACAGTTCTAACTCCAACTTCATGGTCATACTGTCTGTATACAATATCCTTGCTAGCGATATTTGGTGTCTTTAATAGACGAAATATTAATTCCGAGATATTATTAGGAATTGCAGGTCTTGAAGTAGATTTTTTACTTCTAGTTTTAGGTTTTTTTGCTACTCTTACTGCCAACGGAGAATTTGTTAATAGCTTTGGAGGAATA
>DAOUZW010000162.1 GCA_030671315.1 Candidatus Bathyarchaeota archaeon | reverse complement strand
TTAGATCTATTGACGTAAAATCAAATAAATTATCAGCTTAATTATCAAAAGATCACTAAATTAAATATCTATTTCCTCACCAAAATCCATGATTTTTACTTTAAATCCAGAATTTTCAGCTTTTATTTGAAACTCTTTTGGGTCAGCTTTGATTTCCGGGAAGGTATTATAATGCATAGGGATCGTGAGCTCTGGTTCTATGATCTTCAGCGCTTCGATCGCTTCATCAATATTCATTGTGTATGTCCCGCCAATCGGAACCATAAATATGTCCACTTTTGCGATTTTATCTATGGCGTCCAGATAGGTATCGCCTGCATGATAGACTTTTTTTCCCTCATAATTGATCAAATAACCTGACGAAGATTTGCTATCATGGTGGAGGCTAGCTTTAACCGCTTTGATAGAAATATCGCTAAAATCGAAAGTGTCTCCTATATTCACAGTTATCATTCGTTTGAACTTACAAGTTGAGGGTGCGAGGACTAAACAGTCAAAATTTGCTGCATCTGAATGGTCAAAGTGCTCATGGGTGATTAAAATTAAATCAGGAGACCCTTCATACTTTGGTGCGAGTTTATTGTCAGGGAAATATGGATCTATTAAGACAGTTTTTGCATTATTTATTTCAAAACAGGCATGACTAAGATATCGTAACTTCAAAAGCATATCTCCAATTTACCTAAAACACGCTTAGGGCAAATAGATAAGCTCTTCTTATGCAGTTTAAAATTGAAAATTAACTGTTTTCTGATAAAAATGAATGTAAAGGCATTCCGTAAATATTTGAATGTGATATTTCTTATGGGCAATGATGAAAGCTGGTATTGGTGAGTGATGAACGATGAATTTAGAACAGAGCCCATATGATAACTGGAAGTTTTTATTTTCTATCGATTTGAGGATTTGTGTGATCTATGAATGTGTCAAGAGAGACAATTTTTACACCATCTATTGCTACGGGCCATTATGTATTCATCCATTCCGTGGCAGTCGTTACAAATTTTCTGAACCGAATCGTGAGGTGAAAATGTTCGTCCGCATTCTCCACATGTTTGTTCTCTGGACATAAGCTTCACTTTAAGAATAATAACTGTTCAACCATTGATTTTGGCCTTGAATATTTTGAACATTTTTGTCGAAATCATCTAGGATAATGTGTCTTGTCCTTGAGTCCTTTCTGTTATGTGATCACGATCAACTCTATACAATATGTCGTTGGTCTTTGATTTCGACATTAGACTTTGGATTCCAAATTTCTGGAAAAACTCTGAATCTTTATTATGTGATTGTTTAAGAGACTTTTAAATTACCTGTAAGAACATCTCTGCATACCTTAATGTAGTCTGATTGTGTCCCAACATCCGACCAATAGCCATCATATGTGAAGCCATAAACAGATTTTTCTCTTACCAACTTGGGAAAGATGTCTTTTTCGAGTGATACTTTTCGCCCTGCGCGAATGCGTTTTAGTATTTTTGTGGAAAGAACATATACGCCTGCGTTAACCCAAGTCGTCTCTGATACAGTCTTTTTAGGTTTTTCTATGAAATCAGTTATAGTGTCATTCTGACCTAGTTCTGCAAGACCAAATCTCGAAGGTTCTTTTACTTTGACAAGAGCCACAGTTGCCATACCTTGTTTCGATTTATGAAACTCAAAAAGACGATTCAAATCCAATGAGTCGAATACTACATCACTATTTAGGGTAAGAAAATTGCCTCTGAGCAGGCGTTCTGTATTCTTTATAGCTCCTCCTGTATCCAAAGGTTCTTTTTCAAAACTGTATTTGATCTCTACATCAGTAAATGCCCGTTCAGAGAAATATCGGACAATCTGCTCTTGTAAATAACCAGTCGCTAAAATGATTTGATCGAATGAAAATTTTTTCAGGTAATTAATTTGGTACTCCAGTAGTGGTTGTCCACCTATTGGAAGCATAGGTTTAGGAGTCACATATGTTAGTGGCCTCAGTCTTGTGCCAAGACCTCCACATAGAATAACTGCAGTCCTTTCAGGCCGTAATTCTTCAAGACCTTTCTTTATTAGAAATTCAGTTGTCTGAGATCTGTTTTTGAATTTCGATCCATCGACTAAGCGATCAATCTTAGTCATTAAAGAATCATCAAGCGTCATACAAAATCGTTTTCGCATGAATATTACTTCGCAGCACCGAATATATTACTTTAGAATATGATAGCTCCTTAATGCATTTCCTTGATAGTGCCCTGTGTGAAAGCACCATATGGCACAACTGTAATGGTCGCTTGTTTTCCAATAACTCTTAAAGCTGATTGTAAAGCGTCATTCACTGTCCGAAATGTTCTAAATTTAAAAATACTTTTTGCATAATAATCTGGCATGACTGATACAAGGCATAAACGGAAATCATCTAATAATTCTTTAAGTACATATGCTTTGAATTTCCCTATTCTCGGTTCTTTCTTCAACAAAGGTTTGATACTTTTCAGTTCACCATGTTTTGTGGTAATCTCTAAGAACTCTTCATTACCATAACCATCTATACACTCAGCAACTAGTATTATTGTACCGCCCTTCTTAACAAGATCTTTATTCAGCATAATAGCGTCTAAAGAATTTACAAGTGTATTATCATATGGAGATCCGCCTGCACTAACAACTAAAATATCCGAAACTGTCTCTGTTGTAACCTTATAGATTTCATCAATTGCATTTGCTGATTTGATTAATGAATCATCAAAATTGTGAGCTAATATTTTTACTATCGCTCCATCTTCATTAACAAAAAAATCAAATGCTAAACATGGACCAATAGATGAAGTGAACTTATTTATTGATTCTTTCAATTGCTTAATTTCAAAAGTTGTTCCATTAAGATGTGATGTTAATACTGTTCGGAAAAGTTCGTCTCTCGTTTCTAAGTCTGATAATCCAAGATACATAGATATGCTGCCTTTATAATCCCAAATGGGATCTACACCGCCTCTACCAATAAATACTCTTAAGCTAGCATCGGAAAACGAAAAATCTTTATGAATTTTATTTTCCTCTGAATTTTTACTTGACAGAAATGTCGAATTTAATCTATCGTTAGCTAAAATAGTGATGTCCGAAATTCCTGAACTTTGAAGTATCTGGTAGAGATTTTCACAACCTTCCTTGTTTTTCCATGAGATTATCAATTTATGAATTTCTAACCTTCTACAGAGTTCAAGTACAAGCGACTTTATGTCATCCAAAAATGGATTTCCCAAAGATGA
>DAOUZW010000141.1 GCA_030671315.1 Candidatus Bathyarchaeota archaeon | reverse complement strand
ACTTCTAGTAGAGATCTTGGTTCTTCTAAGTTCTTCGAGCTATTCAATGGTTAATCACTCTTCATTCACTCTATTTCTCTCCATCGATGACATGCGATGAAGTGACCATCTCCTGAATCTTTGTATATGGGTATTTCCTTTGAGCAGATGGGTTTTGCGTATTGGCATCTGGGATGGAATCTACATCCAGCAGGAGGATACACAAGATCAGGGATTTCTCCAGGTATTGTCTTAAGTTCATCTATTGTTGTACCTATTCTTGGAACAGATGTCATAAGCGCTTTAGTGTAGGGATGTCTAGGATTCTTAAAAATTGTATCTCTATCTGCTGTTTCACAATTGCGACCTGCATATAAGACAGCAATCCGATCAGCCATCTCATAAATTACGCCCATATCGTGGCTTATTAAGACCAGAGTCATATTGAAAGTTTTCTTTAGATCTCTTAGAAAGTCAAGGATTTGAGCTTGAATCGTGACATCAAGACTGGTTGTCGGTTCATCAGCAAACAAAAGTTGAGGTCTACATGCTATAGCTCTAGCAAAAGCTATACGCTGCTTCATTCCTCCGCTAAATTCCCAAGGATAGTGCCATATTTTAGATTGAGGATCAGAAATTCCAACTTCCTTTAGAAGATCTATGGTTCTCTTTACAGCTTCTTCTTTTGATTCTACTTTTTGGTGACGCTTAATTACTTCAATTATCTGATCCCCGATAGTAAATACAGGATTAAGGGAAGTTGTAGGATCTTGAAAGCTCATCGCTATTTCTTTACCACGTATATCGAGCATCTCTGACTCCTTTTTTGTCATTAAATCCTCATTTTTGTAAAGGATTTTTCCAGAGATGATTTTGCCAGGGGGTGGAATAATTCTTAGAATAGAAAGAACAGTAACAGTCTTTCCGGAACCTGATTCACCCACTATCCCCAGTGTTTCCCCCTTCATAATATCGAGGTTGATACCATCAACTGCTTGAACCACACCAGCAAGGGTATAGAAATATGTTTTAAGTCCAATTACATCAAGCAATTTTTCTTCAGTCATATTATTTTGACTCCAATATGAATCTACCTAACTAACCGTGGTTTAAGCGCGTCGGACATTCCATCTGCAGTTAAATTAAATCCGAGTGTTGTATAAAATAGTGCGAGTCCAGCAAATAATGATTCCCACCAAGATGTGAGCAGTCCTTCTCGCCCTAGGTTGATCATAGCACCCCAATCTTGTACAGTTGGATCACCGAAACCAAGGAAAGTTATTGAGACTAACATCATTATTCTACCTGCTATCGCAGTCATCGAAGTTGTCATTATTAAAGGGATTACTCCAGGTAGAAGATGTCTGAATATTATTCTCATACGGCTAGCGCCAATACATTTAGCTCCTTCGACAAAATCTGAATTTTTTAACATTCTAATTTGTCCTCTTACGAGTCTTGCAATACCGGGCCAGCCAAAGAATCCAATAATAACTGCTATGGCACTTACCGAAAATCCCATTACCAATACACTGAAGACCTTAATAGAAAGAAGAATAAGGAGATATGATGGAAAAATAATAAATGCATCAGCTAATCTCATAACAAGCTCATCAAATCTTCCACCTATATACCCGGCAAGAGCTCCAACGGGAACTGCAATTATCAGAGTAATCATTGTAGAAACCAATCCAACAAATAGAGCATTCCTAGCACCGTAGATAATATTCGAGAAAACGTCACGTCCAATTTTGTCAACACCAAACAGATGTTCAGAACTGGGGGGAGTTCTTGCCAACCCTTCCACAAACCACCTTCTATCGGGGTCGTAAGGTGATATAAACGGAGCAAAGATAGCTAAGAAAACTATAGAACCTACCATAACCATTCCGATTAAAGCGACCTTGTTTCTTTTGAATCTCTGCCATGCAAGTCCCCATTGACTTAATCCCTTTTTCCTTTGTTCTTGATTATTCACTTCAGTCAATATTTAGTCCTCATTTATTCAAGTGCGATTCGTGGATCAACAATACTGTATAATATATCGGCAAGCAAGTTGCCTCCCAAAATTAAAATTGCAGTCATTGTAACAATCCCTGTTACGACTGGAAAATCCATCGATGAAAGGGTTGACACAAAAAGTCTTCCCATTCCTGGCCAACCAAAAATAGTTTCAGTGACAGCTGAGCCTCCAACGAGACCCGCGAGTAACCATCCAAAACTTGTGATAATAGGGGTTATTGCATTCCGTAACGCATGCTTTAATATAACTGTCCTCTCTGTTAATCCAAGGGATCTTGCAGCTATTACATAGTCCTCTTTGATAACTTCTAACATACCCTGTCGCATCACACGCAATGTGAGAGCCAAAGAAGAAAACGTCATAACTCCTAGTGGCAAAATCATGTGCCATATAATATCTAAGATAGTGCTGCCAAATAGTGGTTCACCTATGGATAGCATACCAACAGCTGGAAACCAACCTAAGACACCTGCAAAGAAAACGATCATGAGAAGGGCAAACCAGAAATAGGGAAAAGATATACCAAATAGTGTAAATGTAACAATGGCGAAATCACGTTTTTTATATTGATGCATAGATGCATATATTCCCGCAGGAATAGCTATTGAGAGTGAGAGTATCTGTGACGCTAGTTGAAGTACTATAGTTGCAGGTAGCTTATCCATGATCATATCAACGACACTCCGTCCAGTATAGAAGGATCTACCGAAGTCTCCTCGAAAAATATTACCTATGGAAATAAAATATTGCTCCCAGATCGGCTTATCAAGCCCATAGAATGCTTTTGCAGCTTCAATTTCTGCTTGTGTCCAAGCTGGACCCGTAGAAAATCCTAATTCCCTGTTAAGTATCATAGATATAGGATTCCCTACCGAGTGCATTACTATGAACATGATCAAGGTGACGGCGATGAAAGTTGGAATTGCGAACAAAACTCTTCGAAGAACATAACGTCGTAAACCCAATTTAATAACACATCCAAATCTAATACTTATTGAATCAAGTATTTATGATTTTGTTATATTTTTAAAAAAAAGTAATCTTCACCGAATATATTAAATGTGAAAAGAGAAGTACCTAAGCAATAACAATAAATAAAGAAAAATAATGAAAAAGAATGATGTTAAATGGAAAACAAATTTAAATTTAGGCTCATAGTTGCAGTTATACTTTGTTCGATGTCGTTTTCTCCATTAATTCTACAAAAAGCAAATGCACAACCAGATGAACCCTTCTTTGAAATAGTTCTTATGGGTGTTACAGGCTTTCCTATTTCTTCTATTAATGATGTTATCGCTGCAGAGTGGACTAAACTCAACCTTGATGTTTCACATGTTATGGTAGATCCCGCATCATATGCAGAGAGGGCATGGGGGATCAGCGCAAATTTCACTGATTGGCGTGGTAAACCTTTCACGGAAGGTGGATTCGACTGGATGATTGATATTCATCACTACGGACCCTTGAAAGCATCTCCTCATCACTGGGATTGGACCTCGTTTGGAATTGGAGATTTCTATACCAGAAATCCCAGTCTGCTAAACGATTCTTTTGTCGACACAAAAATGATGGAAATACTCACACTTGACTATCAAACTGAGAGAACCGCCATAGAAGCGATCTATAAAGAATTAGATGAATACATAATCGAAGATATATGCTCCGATATTGGAATGGTCACAATTCCATTTGTACTATTTTATAAAGTTGGTCTCACAGGAATTCCAGTACAAGATCACTTCAATAGATGGCAATTCAGAGATGTACACTGGGAAGATCAAGCGAGAGGTGATGACCGCGATCTGACAATATCTAGAATG
>DAOUZW010000020.1 GCA_030671315.1 Candidatus Bathyarchaeota archaeon | reverse complement strand
ACATATTCAAGCGTAAAGAGAAGTATCTAGGTGCCAATGATACCTCAGCTGCTGTTGGCTTCGCGCCTCTCACACCGACTGAACAAACTGTTCGCGACACTGAATTCTATATCAATAGTCAAGAGTTCAAGAAGGAGTTCCCAGAAACAGGAGAGGATGTAAAAGTAATGGGACTACGTAAGGATAATTCGCTCGATCTTACCATTGGAACGGCTTTCGTGGACAGTCATATCGATAGCGAGAGTAAGTATTTCCGATTGAAAGGAGAAGTTCTAGAGAAAATTAAGCAATATGTTGGATCAAAGGTTGACATGAAGACAAGTATAGATCTCAATACTGCAGATAGGCCAGGGCGTGGAATTGGAGGTATGTTCCTAACGGTTTTAGGTACATCTGCTGACGGCGGCGATTGTGGCCAAGTAGGCAGAGGTAATAGAGTTAATGGGATAATCCCGTTAAATAGACCAACCTGTTCTGAAGCAGCGTGTGGGAAGAATCCGGTAAGTCACGTTGGGAAAATCTATAATGTTCTAACCTACAAGATCGCCGATGAAGTCTATAGCAAAGTCCCTGGAATAAAAGAGGTATACGTCTGGTTGCTCAGTCAAATCGGTCGACCAATAAATGAACCAAAAATTGTCTCAACTCAACTCATACTTGAATCAAATACCTCTATGAAGGAAGTGGCTAGACCTGTTGAGGAGGTAATTCAAGGAGAGTTCGACAGGCTTGATGTCTTCTGCAATGACCTAGTATACGGAAAAGTAAAACTGTGCTGAACGAACTTTAGACCTAATAGGTATGTTATTAATGCAAATGAGATGGATTGGATATGGCTATCTTTTCATAACCTCATTCAAAACGAGTTGACAATTCCAGTATTTTGAACAATATATGGTACAGTATTCTGGGTCAGGTCCGTTGCATTCGCTATCATTCTTGTATGCCTTTAGGTGAATTCCAAAATCATGGTTGTTCGTATTTTTCTGGTTCGGTTGAGTATTCTTTCTATGCCAGTCACCAAGGATTGGAGGACTAGTGAACATTTGACAAGCAGGATGATCCCTGCTTACTTCTGTCTCTGTTTTTGGACAGAATCCACTCCTGCATTTACTGAAAGTTTCACACTCGCTACATTTCTTTCCGGTATTATCGGAAATCAGACTTACTGACTGGTTGAATCTAAAAGATTTATTAGCCGTTCAGAATCCTCCTTAGGCATAGTGAGGTTAAATTTTCATTATAGAACTTCTTTAAATGAAAATGTCAAGTGGGCGACTGTTCAAGAAAATTTGTTGAGCTCTTCTTGAGTCATTTGTAGGCTGTTTTATCTTATGAACTCATTCAATATTGATCGTTTGAAGAAAAATTGGCAAAAGAAAGTCTCTCTCTTACCTAAAGGTATCACTATACTTAGTAAGTCTCTTAATTATTTGTTGCGAGTAGCAATTCTATTTTTTGTCTTAACTTTTATCGTTTCTTTGTTTCTTGGTTTGGTGTTAATGTTTAGTCCTGAAGGCAGTCAATTCAGTTTTTCAAATATTGAAAATCTTCCGTTTGGCTTTCTGACACTTTTCATTGTAGCATTACCAGTGAAAACCACGTATGGAACAATTTTTATTTTAATATGGATAATCTACGCACTATGTTTCATCATTTCTTGGAAAACAAATGTTGGATTCATAAAAGCTGTAAGGAAAACATTCGATAGTAAATCCCTACTGGAAAATAAGAATTTTCTATTTATGTTTCCCGTGATTTCTAGTTCTCTACTGGTTCTAATTATCTTGGTTCAAAGTCTGCAGGAGACAGTAGGAGTGCCGACAGGTTCGATAGATTTCGATAATACCTATAGAGGGCTTTTTGAGTTAACGTATTCCCCGCTCTTTGAAGAAATTATGTTTAGAATATCTCCCTTTGCGGTCTATTATGCTATACTTCTAATATTTAATCAAGCACGGTGGCAGATCTGGAGTTTAGGTATTTACATCAAATTATTCTTTACAGCAGTTTTGTTTCCCGAGAGAATGAAGAAAAGATTAGGTCTTCCTCAAATTGAAAATGTTGGAATAAGAAAAGGAATAAGCAATGGGGAATGGCTGATGACCATCTTAACTTCAACAATGTTCGGCCTTGCCCACTATGCATCAGGTTCCGGCTGGGAGATTGGTAAGATCACTTCTTCTTTCTTAGCTGGATTTGTATTCTGCTTAGCATATCTTGCATTCGGATTCCACGCACCGATTTTATTGCACTGGTTTTTCAACTATTACTTCTATGTGTATGAGGTTGCTACTCAAAATTACCATGGTATCTTTGAAAATATCGAAAATATAATTGATTTCACAGTCCAGATATTAGGTCTTTCAATAATTCTCTTTCTTCTAACATATCTCATACTAAAACTATATCGCGACTCTATCTCATCATCTGATACAAAAAGTATTGAATCAGACCCAACTATGGATTTATCATCCAACGATAAAATAGAGAATTCAATCTGAGGTGTAATCATGACAGCGGATCAATTAATTTTTCTTGGAACAGGTGGAGGACGATTTTCGATGATTACTCAAAAAAGGAGAACTGGTGGTATCAGATTAATAGGCTCATCAAATATACAAATAGATCCTGGACCTGGGTCAATCGCTTATTCTCACCAATTAAATATCGATCCATCGAAAGTTGATTCATTATTAATCTCACATTGCCATCCGGACCATGATAATGATGCTGAAATATACATAGAAGCAATGACTAATGGCGGAACAAAGAAAAGAGGTACTCTGATAGCTCCAAAGGGAGTTATAGAAGGAAATGACATTTGTGAAGTTCGTATTTCAAATTATCACAAAAACCAACTAGCCAAGGTGATTAAGGCAGAAATTGGGAAGACGATCATATTAGAAAATGCAAAGATCGAAGTTGTTAATGCAAAGCATCAAGATCCAGACACCGTAGGTTACAAGTTAAGTCTGGAATCTATTGATCTTGGATATACATCAGATACAGAATACTTTTCAGGATTAGGTAGTCAATTCAAAGGAGTGGACACACTTCTTGTTTGTGTACTTCGACCAAGAGATGTTCCAATTAAAGGCCATCTCTGCACAAATGACGTGATCAAAATTTTAGATGAGGCTAAACCGAAACTTTGCATCCTAACAGGATTTGGCATAAGAATGATATATGCGAATCCAGATCGCGAGGCTAAATTTATAGAACAGACATCAAAAATCAAAACAATTGCTGCCAGAGATAATATGGTGCTTAAACTTGGAGAGTATAAAACGTAAGATAATAGAGATAGCCTATCAAGATTTCTTAATTAGTACACGATTAAACACTTATAGTGTTTGGAAATCTTTTTGAAGTTATCATGATAAAATGGGCTGACCTAGATTGCTAGCCCGTGCTAGTGGTGACAATTTTGGGAATCAATGAAAAATCTAATCTCTCAAAGACATACAAACCTTCTGAGACGGAGGACAAGTGGCAAAAAAACTGGAGCCAATGGGAAATATACAATTTTGATCCTAATGATCTAAATAGACCAACCTATAGTATCGATACTCCTCCACCCTATCCTAGTGGAGAATTCCATATGGGCAATGCATTAAACTGGTGCTATTTTGATTTCGTAGCTAGATACAAACGAATGAAAGGATTCAATGTACATTTCCCACAAGGTTGGGATTGTCATGGATTACCAACTGAAGTCAGAGCTGAAAAAGCGCATAAGATTAGAAAACGAGACATACCAGTTAAAGAATTCAAAGATCTCTGCATCAAACTGACAAACGAATTCATTGAGAAAATGAAGAAAGCTATGAAAGCCATGGGCTACTCCATGGACTGGAACCTAGAGTATAAAACTATGGACACAAGATATTATAGTGCAACTCAACTCTCGTTTCTAATCCTTTACGAGAACGGATATATCTATAGAGGAGAACACCCCGTCAATTGGTGTCCGAGATGTGAAACCGCGATAGCTGAAGCTGAAGTAACATATATGGAACGTGAAAACGAACTCACCTCCATAACATTTGGTAGTGAAAAAAACAAGCTCCTTATTGCAACAACGCGGCCAGAACTTCTTCCAGCTTGCGTAGCTGTGGCTGTCAACCCCAATGATAATAGATACAACTCCTACATTGGTAACGAAATAGAAATCCCACTCCTCGAAACTAAAGTCAAGATACTTGCTGATGAAGATGTTGACCCAGAGTTTGGAACTGGAGTAGTAATGGTCTGTACTTTCGGGGACAAAACTGATGTAAAATGGCAGAAAAAATACAATCTACCTATAATTCAACTTGTAACTGAAGATGGTCACATAAGTGAAGAAGGTGGAAAATATAAAGGCCTTACATTGAATAAGGCAAAGCAAAGCCTTCTTGAAGATCTAAAGAAAAAAGATTTGGTGCAGAAAACTCAGAATATCAAACAGAATATAGGGGTTTGCTGGAGATGCAATACTCCTGTAGAAATAATTTCTAGAATACAATGGTTCATGACTACCCGTAATATGACTAAAGATGTTTTACAGTGGAGTGAGAAGGTAAATTGGATACCTGAATTCTCAAAATATAGAATGATTGATTGGGCAAAATCTCTAGATTGGGATTGGGTTATCTCTAGGCAAAGAATTTTCGCAACACCAATACCCATTTGGTATTGTAAAAGTTGTAATCAAGTTATTATAGCCAAGCGAGAATGGCTTCCAATAGATCCGAGGTTCGGACCACCAAAATTAGAGAAATGTCCAGAATGTGGTTGCCAAGATTTTATTGGAGAAACTGATGTAATGGACACTTGGATGGACTCATCGATCACCTGCGCTTTTCATGCTGGTTGGCCTTATAATGATGAATCCATGAAGAGACTTTTTCCAGCTGATCTTCAACCCAACGGTATAGATATAATCAGAACGTGGGATTACTATCTAATGGTAAAGAGCCTAGCCCTATTTGGCAAGGCGCCATACAAAACCGTTCTCGTAAATGGTATGGTCAGAGGTGCAGATGGTAGAATGATGCATAAGTCCTTTGGAAATTACGTAGAAGCTCGAGAGGCAATAAAAAGATACGGTGCTGACCCACTTAGACAATGGGCAGCTGCCGGAGGAGCAACAGGATATGATTTGCCATTCAACTGGAGTGAAGTTGAACACGGAAAGAAATTTTTAACAAAACTCTGGAACGCTGCTAAATTTGTTATCATGAATCTAAACGATTTTCAAGAATATAATGGAGAACTTGAACTTGTCGACCGGTGGATTCTAACCAAATTGGAGAAGCTAACAGAATCGGTATCAAAAGCCTATGAGAAATTCGAATTCAATAACGCATTAGAAGCTATTAGACACTTTACTTGGCATACGTTCTGTGATCAATATCTTGAAGCTGTAAAACATAGACTCTATAGCGAAGAAAAAACATCGATAGCACAAAGAAAAGCCGCACAATACACTTTACATTATTCTCTGCTTAAGATAATTCAGTTGTTAGCACCAATTTGCCCCCATATATGTGAAGAAATATATCAGAATTTCCCAGCTCTTTTGGATAGAAAAAAGAGCATCCATATAACAGAATGGCCTAAGCCTGACCAGAATTTTACTAATGATCAAACCGAAAAAGAAGGGGACGCTCTGTTGGCCATAGTCTCTGAAATTAGACGAATAAAATCTGAAAATAAAATATCTTTGAAGGCTCCTATTACCTCTATACAGATTTATGCAGGTCAAGAACACCTAACCACCATTAATGCTCATAGAAATGATATTGCTCAGATTATCCATGCTAATGAAATTAGTATTGTACAATTAGAAAATAATAGTCCAGGAAAAGAAATGCAAAATTATCCAAATATTCGAATTAATTTAAAAATCTAGACAGCTAGAATTCAACCCAAGAAGCTTTTAATAAGATCAATATCGTTGTAGAAAATCGTTAGACATGATTCATGCTAACAGGAATAGAGAATAATGAAGATAAATGAATTAAAATCTGGCATGAGAAGGATCGAATGTCAAGGTAAAATTATTGACATTGGCGAAGTAAGAGATGTCATGACGAAATTTGGAGAGACAAGCCGAGTGGCGACCGCAACTTTAGAAGATGAATCGGGTACAATCAAACTATCATTATGGAATGAGACAATCGACAATGTGAAAGTCGATGATACGGTAAAAATTGAGAATGGCTACGTCACTAGTTTCAGAGAAGAGGTACAACTAAACTCGGGAAGATATGGAAAGCTGACAGTTATAGAATAGTAAATCTCAAAACCGCGAAATTCTAATTCGATAACTCCTGATCATTTTGGAGTATATCCTTAGTCAAGTCAATAATATGATTGGGAACTTTTACATAAAATCCTAGACTCGACTAATTACGCCTTTGAGCCTTTTTTTTAACATACTCATTGAAACAATTCTTATTGAATTGAAATGGCGCCGGGAGTGGGATTCGAACCCACGAGACCCGTAAGGGTCACAGGCTTTCTGTGAGATCATTCAAGGCTTACGCAATGAATTTACTGCGCCTCTTGACCCTCAAGTATGAGGTTAATCCACTCGGCCATCCCGGCTAAGAGCAGGTTCTTAATGCTTTGATATAAAATTGTTTGGCAAATAAAAGAGAAATCTTTCTAAATTCTACTTGGAATTCGATATATATGCTAGCTGACATAGTTCTATTGGCTTTTGGGATTTTTCATGCAATAGGTTTTTCAGACAAATCTTGAAGAAACATATAGATGAGATTGTCTGATAAAGAAGAGCAAGAAAAACGTTTCAAATTCTTAGAGCATACAGCGGATGCTTACATAGAAGCACGCGGGGAAAGTCTTGAAGAAGCCTATGCAAATGCGGCAATTGCTATGTTCCAAGTAATGACTGAAACCTCAAAAGTGGAGCCGAAGACTGAAGAATCGATCGAGGTTGAAGGTAAAGATCTTAGTTCTTTGCTATACTCTTGGCTTGAGGAACTTCTTGTAAGACATGAAATCAAGAATAAGCTCTATTCAAAATTTCATATAGAAATTATTGAGGCTCAAAGAGAATCATACAGATTGAAAGCGAAAATCTATGGTGAAGATTTCAATTCTAAAAAACATCCTTCAAAAACAGAAGTTAAAGCTGTAACTTTCCATATGATGGAGATCGATCAATCTGGAGATCAAAATAGGATTAGATTTGTACTTGACCTTTAAATGACCAAATTATTAATTGGAAATCTTTATTGATCCAGAAATCAGAATTTGATTCAAATCAAAACTAAAGTTTTTGAAGGTTCATTTTTCAGAAACAACTTAAATGCATGTCCTTCAAACAATACTCGAAACCTTAGCATGATTTAGGTGTATTAAAAATGTCTTATGAACGAGTAAGAATGCCGACAAAACCAATCCAGATGAAGAAGATAGATGAAAACATTTGGGAGCTTCCTCAATCGTTCCTACCTGGAATGAATGTCCCGGGAAGAGTATATGCTGATGAGACATTACTTGAGAAAATGAAGCTTGATAGGACTCTTATTCAATGCGCAAATGTCGCCCATCTACCGGGCATCTATAAATGGGCAATTACTCTTCCGGATGGTCATGAAGGATACGGGTTTCCCATAGGTGGTGTAGCAGCAACAGACTATGAAAAAGGTGTAGTAAGTCCAGGAGGAGTAGGCTACGATATCAATTGTGGAACTAGACTCTTGCAGACAAATCTGACAGAAAAAGAGATCAGACCTATACTCCCGACACTACTTGACACCCTTTTCAAATATATTCCCTCAGGCTTGGGAAGTAGAGGTCAGATTAAGGTCAGCCATGTAGAACTTGAAAAAGTCCTCTCGGACGGTGTTGAATGGGCTATTGATAGAGGTTACGGATGGTCGGAAGATGCTACGAAATGTGAAGAAGAGGGTTGTATGGAATCAGCTGATCCAAGTAAAGTGTCCCAAACTGCAAAGTCACGAGGTACTCCTCAGCTAGGAAGTCTGGGCAGTGGTAATCATTTCTTGGAGATTGAAAAAGTTGATGAGATCTTTGATGAAAAAGCAGCTAAGGTTTTTGGAATAGAAAAAGTAGGTCAAATACTGGTTTTCGTTCATACGGGAAGTAGAGGATTGGGTCATCAAGTGTGTAGTGATTATCTAAGAGTTATGGACAATGCAGTTAAAAAATACAAAATTAATCTCCCGGATCGAGAGCTCGCCTGTGCTCCAGGTAAAAGTCGTGAGGCTGAAGACTATTTACCGGCAATGGCTTCCGCATGCAACTTTGCATGGTCAAATAGACAGATGATTACTCACTGGATACGTCAAGCGTTCGAGAAGGTCTTAAACCAGCCTGTAGATAGCATTGGCCTTAAGCTCATTTATGATATAGCACATAACATAGCCAAAATAGAAGAACATCAAGTAGATGGACGAAGAGTCAAGGTATATGTTCATCGAAAAGGAGCTACGAGAGCTTTTCCGCCAGGTCATAATGCAGTGCCTTCATCCTACAGAGAAGTAGGCCAACCAGTATTGATACCAGGAAGTATGGGTACGGCATCTTGGGTTCTTGTTGGAACTGAGAAAGCCATGGAATTGAGTTTTGGTTCTACAGCACATGGTGCAGGAAGAAACCTCAGCAGATCTGCAGCCAAGAGACGCTATTGGGGCGAGGACGTTAAAAAAGATCTAGAAAAGAAAGGTGTGTTAATCAAAGCTGCAAGTATGTCTGTCGTTAGTGAGGAAGCTCCAGGTGCATACAAGGACGTCGATAATGTTACAAATGTAAGCCACAATGTTGGAATAGCAACGAAAGTTGCCCGGCTAGTTCCAATAGGAGTAACTAAAGGCTAATTTAAAAACCGTTTAACTACATCTTCTTTTGTTCCAGTCTCAACCTCTATTATTTTTTTAAACTCATCAATGAAGTAAAATGGAGTTGGGGCAACTCTCCTTGTGTGCGCTGTTTCAGAATTCCAGACTTATCTTTGGAATTGATGAATTCTAAATCATCAAGGGTATTCATTTTGATCAACCAAATAAGATTTATCAGAAGAATTGTAAGCTTACTAAGTTCTATAACTTCTTAGTTGAAAAATATTGGGAAACTCTAAAACTGATGAACCATCTGTTCCACTTAAGAGAAGTCAAGGGCTATCGATAGCTATCCCAGCATCAATTGTAGAAGACACTCCACACCTGAGAGAGAAGACTTACAAGATAGGGCAGATAGGCAGAGCATCTTCGATATTTCGTGTAGAGCAAATCATAATCTACTCTGATAAGACAGAACGTAGCCAAACAAAAGAAGCGGACCTTGTAGCCTCTATTCTGACATACATGGATATTCCTCAATACCTTCGGAAGATGCTTGTAAAGATTGATCCTCAACTGAGTTTTGTTGGTATTCTTCCTCCTCTAAGGTCCCCTCATCATCTATTTTCGAAGAAACAAGAAGAACTGAAGGTAGGTATGTTTCGCCAAGGGGCCATCATAGATAGTAAAAACGGACACTCTTTAGTAGATATAGGTGTAGGTAAACCAGTAATTATTGAGGAGAGCCTTACTAAGAGGCAGAGGATCACAGTAAAATTGACAAGTATAGGGGAAAAGTTGACTGCTGTGGAACTCGATGAATCTGAGATAAGAATATATTGGGGATTTAATGTTACTGTGACGAAACTTCCGCTCGCTGAATCGACAAAGAAGATAGGGTTTGATCTGATCATATCAACTTCAAAATATGGAGATAAGATAACCGAGGTATTTCCACAATTGAAAATAGCATGGAAAAAATCAAAGAAAGCACTTGTGCCTTTCGGGTCACCAACACAAGGTCTAAAAGAAATACTAACTAAGGAAGGTCTAGAAATGCTCGAATATTCAGACTTTACGATCAATATGATACCAAATCAAGGAGTAGAGACAGTCAGAAGTGAAGAAGCAGTCTTCAGTTCATTATCTCTCCTCAATACTCTGGAGTGATTTATATTGGGTAGACGAAAAATTTCGGCTCCAAAACATGGATCTCTAGGTTATCTGCCGAAAGCCAGAGCATCTGGCTGGACAGGTAGAATTAGATACTGGCCAGAGGTAACAGGAGACCCTCGGCTTTTAGCATTTCTAGGATATAAAGCTGGAATGACGCATTTTATTACAATTGATCAATTAGAAGGTTCATTAACTTTTGGAAAGGAAATATCAGTTCCAGTCACCATTCTTGAAACCCCGCCACTGATTATTTGTGGAATAAAGATCTATGAAAAGAAAAATCGCAATCTTCGATCGATTGGAGAGGCATGGACTGCTAATGTCCCAAAAGAGTTTGGAAGACTGATAACAATACAAAAAGACGTCGATGAACAGGAATCTTTGAAAAAGATTGAGACTCAGCTTGACAAAGTTTCAGAAGTGAGAGTTATAGCCGGAACCCAACCAAGATTGACAAGTACAGGACAGAAAAAGCCTAAGCTGTTTGAGATAAAAATCGGAGGAGGAAATTCAAAAGATCAATTTGAACATGCTAAGAATTTGCTTGGAAAGGAGCTTAAGTCAAGTCAGGTTCTGAAGGAAGGAAATGCAGTCGATGTGATAGCAATTACTAAAGGTAAAGGTATACAGGGTCCAATTAAAAGATGGGGAGTAAAGAGGCTACTCCATAAGTCCAGGAAAACGGTAAGAGGCGTTGGTTCAATAGGAGGTTGGACACCAAATTTCGTCATGTACTCTGTTCCCAGAGCTGGTCAAATGGGCTTCTTCCAGAGAACAGAATTCAACAAGCAAATAGTGAAGATAGGTGAAGATCCCAAAGAAGTTAGTCCGAGCAGCGGATTTCTCAATTATGGAAATGTCAAGAGTCAATATGTTATGATAAAAGGAAGTATCCCAGGAGCTTCGAGAAGACTAGTTATTATGAGAGCTCCAGCAAGAGTAAAGAGGATAGAGCCCCCGCCAAAAATAGAATATCTCAGCCTTGAATCAAAACAGGGAGATTGATAATCTGATCTTGTCTAAGACAATAAATGTATATGATTTGAATGGAGATCCAACAGGTAAAATAAACCTTCCAGAGGTCTTCACAACAAAATTTAGGCCAGATATAATCAAGAAGAGTGTCGTTGCATTACAAACGCATAGACTTCAACCGCAAGGAAGAAACTTAATGGCGGGAAAGCGTACAACCGCAAAATCTTTTGGAGTAGGAAGAGCCCTATCAAGAGTTCCAAGAGTAATAGGTGAACGACATCCACAGGCTGGAAGTGCAGCATTTGCTCCAAACACAGTCGGTGGGCGAATTACACATCCACCAACAGCTAAGAAGAATATTCACAAGAGACTGAATAAAAAGGAAGCTTGTTCAGCCCTCGCCTCAGCT
>DAOUZW010000088.1 GCA_030671315.1 Candidatus Bathyarchaeota archaeon | reverse complement strand
ACAATGGGGAAAAAAGTGGGCATTCGACCAGAAGTTATGTTAACTGGTGGCGTTTCAAAAAATCTCGGTCTAAGATCTTCTCTATCTAGAGAACTTGGCGTCCCAGTATACATTCCCGAAAAAATTGATCCCCAATTGGTAGGTGCTTTGGGCGCGGCAATCATCGCAAAAAGCCGTTTAGAAAAAGATTAGAACTGAAATTATTCTCCTTCATACCATTCTTTACTTTTTGGTCGCCTACTAGCTTTTGCAATCAAAATCATACTGATCATAGCGGCGATACACAAAGTCACTACTGCTGGTAGAAAATACTCTGTTTCTTGGATAATAATTGCGACAATAATTACACTAACACACCATATCACTGCATTACCTAAAATTACTGCCTCATAATCAAAATTCAATATTAATCGATAGTTTGTTGTCTAAATAGATATTTAATACTTAGCTCATTAATTTGTAAGATACAATAATTTTATTAATAATGACCAAAAAAAATTTGTGACGCCATTTTTTATATTAGATTTTTACCATATGCGGACGTTAATATGAATCCTTTAAGAGATTGTTTGATGTGACTACTAAGTTAAAATCTCTGCTAGTCTTAGAGGCACTTTTCTACGGGATGTCTTCAGCACTTACTACAGGCGTTCTATTCATTTATGTTGTATCGATTGGAGGTGGAGTCGGGGGCATTTCCTTAATCGTAGGTGTAGCCGGAGTAACTAAACTACTGATTCATTTAATACTTTATAAGTTTCCAAAAATTCTACTAACAAAAGCAAAAATCAATTTTGTTATTCAACATGCAATAGATCGAATTCTATTTCTTTTCATTCCTTTTACCCAAGATGTCGGAGCTATCGCATTAATCTATGCATGTGCGGCAGCCACACCAACAACAGCCTTTACAAATCTTGCAATATTTGGTTCTCTATCAGAAGATGAGATAAAAGATGTAACTGCCAAACGTACAGCAGCCTTAGGGTTCTCAAGCATTATTGGTTACGTAATGGCAATATTTTTACTTGCTTTCATGCCTGCAAATGTAAAATTTCTCTACATCTTTGTATTAGGCGCTAGCATTGGATTGTTGGCGACGTTAACAGTCTCTATGATGGATTTGTCACATCTTAAAAAAGTTAAGATCCCCAAATCTATCAAGCAACCAGAGAGACTGTTTTCTACGTCAACATATTTTGTAGCCATATTTGCTGGAAATTATCTTCTTACAATAGTCTGGGTACCATACGTTATGGATTATCTGAAGGCCCCAGATTATCTGGCAACGTCCATGTATCTTGCCACAATGCTGACAAGCGTAGTAGCATCAGTCATCTGTAAGGGTTGGCCTTTCAAGAAACTGAGATATAATGTTGGTTTAGATGCAGCCACTCCTATTTTGGCTCTAGCCACACCTTTTGCAATAATACATCCTTTATTATCTTCATTTTCATCTTTCACTTACACTGCATCTAATTTTATTGGCAACTTTCTATTCGCAGGCTACAATCGATGGCTAGGCGCGATCAAATCGAGTATGTTAATTGTGATTATTATGTGCTTGGCGAATATTCTGATCTCACCCATGAGCACACTAGTTAATGGAAATTATTTCTATCTGTTCTTGATAGTTTTTGGAATAAAGTTGATCGCCTTCATCTTATCTACTACTACTATTCCAGAAGTCGCAGCTATACCTGAAGAAGAAGCACTGACCAACTCTTACTTAATGTACAATAAGACGCTAGGAGGATACTACGCCTCACTACGATTCTCCAAGGAAACACTATTACTAGTAGCAAGATTGCTATCTCTTACAGTAAGCTTCCTAGCATTATACCTAATCTACAGATTGCTTTACATCTTAATACATCAAGTTTGAATCGATATTAGCTAATAGTCAAATGACAAAAATAATTAAAAAGAATATCAATTTTTTAAGTGTGTTATTTATCTTCATTAAAGTGAAGAGCAATGCATTTGGAAATACCATACGGCGAACGAAGAATAAGTTTCGAACTCGATGATAGAAGAGCTACGAAAATTGTAAATCCTTCAGAGATATCTCCTTCCCTAAATCCAACTCTTGAAATAGAAAACGCTCTGAAAAATCCTATACAAGGACAAAGGATTAACGAATTATCTCCTAAAGGTAAGACTATCGCTATAGCAGTAGATGATGTAACTAGAGTAACACCTACGCACATTATTCTTCCTCCAATTCTGAAATCACTAGAAAGTGCTGGAGCCAATAGGAGAGATATCAAGATCATAATCGCTCTTGGAACTCATAGAGAAATGACGGAACAAGAGATGAAAGATAAGTATGGACCTCAAATTGTTGAAGAATATGAAGTGATCAATCATACTTTTGACAATCAGACAGAACTTGAATACATAGGAAAGATTGCAGATAATGTTCCAGTATGGATTAACAAAGACTATATCAAAGCTGATATTCGAATCGCAACTGGAAATATCATTCCACACTGTAATGCTGGTTGGGGAGCAGGTGCCAAGATACTTCTTCCAGGATTAGCAGGTGAAGAAACAGTTGGTCGGATGCATGTACACTCTGGTATGACAACACCAAACGGCTTAGGGATGGAAGACAACCCAACTCGACAATTAATTGACGAATTTGCTGAGAAAGTTGGAATTCACCTTTTAGTGAATACATCCATTACAAGAAATAGGGAAATTGTAAAGATCTTTTGTGGGCATTTTCTTAAGGCGCACAGGGAAGGAATTAAACTTTCGAAAAAAATCTATGGCGTCGAAATTTCATCATTATCTGATTTCACGATTTGCAGTAGTTATCCTGCAGATATAGAATTTTGGCAAGGACAGAAAGGATTATTTTCAGCCGACCTTGCCACAAAGGAAAGTGGCGGAATCCTTCTACTTTCTCCCTGCCCCGAAGGTGTTGCTGTCATGCATCCAAAATTGCTTGAGTACATGCAGTATTCCACTGATCAATTAAAACAGATCTATAAAAATGAAAAGAAAATCGAAGATTACGTATCTCTGGGAATGGCAATGAGTATCGGTTATGTACGGGAAAGACATAAAATATGTATAATATCAGAAGGTGTTTCCCAAAAAGATGCAGAAAAGCTAGGATTTGAAAAATTCCAAAATATTGATGAAGCTCTGAAATTCCTATCCAATCAATACGGTCAAGATAGTGAAATCAATATTTTACCTATGGGAGGAGAAACATATCCCATATTGATCTGAAATCGAACATTTCAAACATGTCATCGATCATTTCTGGATTATACGATTCAATGTGCTACATTTTTAGAAAAATCCTTCGATATCGGATTCGATCTATTGATTGTCTCGAAATAAAGATAATTCCTATCTGTAATTGATAATTAGGGATGAAAATATGTCAGAGACGCTGACTCAACAATCACCCATACGATATAGATGGGTCATGCTAGCTTTGGCTTGGGCCACATATTTCTGTTTTGGGTTAGTCTCATTTTCCTTAGCTCCTCTAGCCACTCCAATAATGGCTGAACTGAAGTTAACATATACACAATTTGGGATTGCTGCTGGTGCATGGCCTCTAATCTACATAGCGTCTTCCTATCCTGTAGGAATCATAATTGATCGACTTGGACTAAAGAAATCTCTCTCAGTTGGCATCTTAGTAGTTGCTTTATCGGCGATTATGAGATCCTATGCAATTGATTTTACTTCTCTTTTTGCTTCCGTGGCGGTTTTCGGTGTTGGGGCACCTATCATATCTATTGGACTACCAAAGTTAATTGCCTCATGGTTCTTTGGAAGAGAGCGAGGAACGGCATCTGGGATTTATTTTACGGGGGTCTCTATGGGGACTGCTTTCTCACTGGGGGCAACCAATATCTTGATTCTACCTTTATTGGGATCTTGGAGAAACGTCCTTCTATTCTATGGTATAATACCGATAATAGTTGTACTACTTTGGATCAAATTTGCAAAATCATCAACAGGTCTAGACATAGAGACGACTGTCTTTAAAGAGAATATTTGGAAATCGATTTTCGGTCTTTTAAGATATAGAAATATTTGGTCCATAGTTTTGATTGGGACTACATCTTTCATGGTTATTCATAGCCTGAACAACTGGTTACCGAAGATATTGGAGACACAAAACCTTACACCTACATTGGCGGGAATTCTAGCAGCGAGCTTTAGCATTTTCAGAATCTTTGGAAGTTTGGGAATTCCAAGAATGTCTTATATCTGGAGTTCCAGAAAGACGGCTGTCGCCATAATGCTATCCATAACTGCCGTCTCCATAGTGATTTTACCCTTGGGCAATGAGTATCTAGTGTTATTGTGTATTGCATCCATAGGTTTATTCATTGGAGCTCTATCACCGCTTCTGCTAACAATTCTAATGGATACTCGTGAAATCGGAGTGAAGAAAATGGGAGCAGCAGGTGGCTTGTACTTCTCATTCGGTGAAGTAGGAGGAGTACTAGGACCAGTAATAGTAGGATTATTTAGAGATCTTACTGGCAATTTCTCTACTGGACTAACTATTCTTGCGATAATTGTGGGAGCAATGTTGATTCCTAGCAGATTTCTTAAAGAGGACTCATAGTGTGTAGCGTGTGCGTTTCATATTAGAATCTAGGATTTCAAGATTAATCGTACAATTATTTCCTCTCAAATTCTTTTTGGAAATTTTTAACTTTTTCAACTATTGTTTTTCCGATTCGTTCTTTTGCTTCAAGTGTCTGTGCACCTATGTGAGGAGTTAAAATGACATTGTCCATCTTTTTCATGGAAGAATTTTTTATTAATCGCTCGCTATAAACATCCAGTCCAGCAAATGATATTTTTCCGCTTCTTAAATTTCGTATAAGTTCATCTTCATTGATTACGTCTCCTCTAGAGGTATTGATTATGACTGCTCCTTTCTTCATCATTCTGAATTCTTTTTTATCAAGGAGACATCTAGTCTTTTCATTAAGCGGAACATGTAGTGATATAATGTCCGACTGTTTTAACAAATTTTGTAATTTGACCATTTTATGTTTTGAGTTTGTTATGTATGGATCATATACTAGTATAATCATTCCAAATGATTCTGCTCTTTTCGCTACTTCCTTACCTATCCTTCCCAAGCCAATTATGCCAAGTGTTTTGCCGCAAAGCTCAAAACCTACTAAATCCTCTCGAGGCCATTTACATTTTCGTCTACCTTCAGCGGTAACTGGAATTGTTCTTGCTATTGCAATCATATGACCAAGTGCGAGTTCGGCAACAGCTACACTAGATGCTTCAGGAGTATGCTCAATCTTTATTCCCTTTTTTCTACAGTATTCTATGTCTTTAATATTATCAAGACCTACTCCTGCTCGAATAATCATCTTTAGATTCTTGGCTTTATTTACATAGGCCCTATCTATTACAGTCCTACTACGTACTATCACGATATCGGCTTTCGCTTCTTCGCCCTTTCTCAGCACGTTGAAAAATTTTTTTAGTTCTCTTACTGCTTGTTCATCGATTGGATCTGAAATTAG